>SLQH01000272.1 GCA_007131555.1 Planctomycetota bacterium
AGCCTGTAAGGAATAACGACCGAAATGGCCCCGCCAGTCGACGTGTCAGTCTGTTGCTGACGGCCTAGCCGCATTATTACACGGAGTACCGGGCCTTGGCCCGCGTACATTGGCGGGCGATAATCCTTGAGACCGCTATAGGCCGGGGCGTCGCCGCCAGCGTTGCACCCCGCTTGCGTTATTGTTGGTGCCCATGATCACGAGTCGCGGTATCTGCGAGCCATGGCACGGGCGTCCTGCCGCCGGTCTGGCTGGTTCTTGAAGATGGCATGGGAACCGCGCGTAGGCACGCGGGCCAAGGCCCGGTGCTCCGTGATGGTTTTGTGATTGGCGATGGTTTGGGATGGAGCTGGAGGGTGGTAGGCGAGGGCCTTGGGTGATGGATGAAGGGGATCTGGTGCTTGGTGATGGAACGGCGGGCTGAAGCCCACCATCCGTGCCGGCTGAAGCCGGCGCTACTACTTGGCCCGCATGCATTGGCGGGCGATGATCTCTGAAGCCGATATAGGCTGGGGCGTCGACATGATCGCCGTACCCCGCCAGCGCGCTTCATCGCCCTACATGATCACGAGGCGTGGTATCTGCGAGCCGTAGCACGGGTGCCCTGCCGCCGATCAGGCTGGCGCTTGGCGAACACATGGGCACCACGCGTAGGCACGTGGGCCAAGGCCCGGTGCTCCGTGGTGGATTTGTGACGGGCAGTGCTTACTGGCGAGTTCGAAGCCGAAACGACCACGCCAAGCGATGTGTCAGCCTATGTATTACAGGCTGCCCCAACCCTCAGCGCGTATGCCCGAACAGCCGATAGGCCACCAGACGTCCGCGGGCGCTGGTGGTGATGACCGTGCGGATCTCGTCACTGGCGTCGGTGTAGGACACCAGATCAATGATGGGGTCACCGGGCAACTCGAGGTCGCGCAGGTCCCAATGCCAGTTGATCTCACCAGTGGCCCGGCCGATCCCCAGGACCACCAGGGAGTTGCGGCGGGTGGCGTAGATCTGGCCGGGGCTGGAGGCCACCACCCGAGCGATACCGGGCAGGAACCATTCCTGGTCGATGCGCTCGACTTCAAGATGATGACGCTCGACATCCGTGTAGGTGACGTTGTCGCTAATGGTACGGAAACCACGCAAGCCAGCCGGCTCGGCGCCATCTCCGGTCCACACATAGAGACGCTCGGGCTCGGCGCTGAATGCGAACGGACGACCATTGACGGAACTGGGCAGATACTGGGCGCCAAGACGGCGACCGGTGCGACGATCCAGGACATGGAAGACATTGTCATCATCACCAAAATAGAGACTGCGCCCACGCACGTAGCAGGGATGCAGGATCGGTGCCTGGGCATCGTACTCCCAGCGCATTTCGCGATCGAAGGCGAAGGCCCGCATCTTGCCGCCACGATCTGCTACATACACGGCGTTGTCGTGCGGCACCGGCTGGGCGGTGGGCACGTCGAGGAGATTCCACTGCCAGCGCACAAAGGCGCGACCTCGTCTCTCGTCAAAGGAGATGACCCGGACACGACCTTCCCAATCACCGATGAAGACGCGAGCGTTACGCGCTGAACCAGCCACTGTCGGACCACTGGAAGGCTGAAAGCCCCACTGCCCACCCTGGCCGATATGAAAACTCCAGATCAACTGCCCATAGGCACAGTCAAAGACCATCAAGCGATCTCCACTGATGACATAGAGGCGATCATCAAGCTCCTCGCCACCGCCATCGGTCCGTATGCGGTCCCGGGCCACAAAAGGAGGTTGATCCTTCCGCAGCAAGACCGGCAAGGCCTTGGTGACCCAACGGGTCATGCCGCTATAGGCGTCGATACCATGGATCTGACCGGTCTTGATCTGCACGAACAGCAGCCCCGGCTGGGCGTCATCCATCCAAGTCATATGCACAGGAGCTGGCAGACTCAGATCCCAGGAGTGATCGAAGGGCAGATCCTCCATGGTCCGACGAGGGCCATCAACACCGGCCAGTACCGTGGCCCGGCTGACAGGTGCCGGTTCAGGCTCTGATCGCTGGGTCTGCGTGGGAGTCGACTCTGGCGCCCGACGAGGCCCAGACGATGTGTCGCCACCGCCACAAGACAGGCACAACGACACAATGCACCCAAACAGGCATGTTGTCCGCCATCCGAACCAAACACCGTACTGCGTCATCACCGTCGCTCCTCTGTTGCTGTTGTGGCCTCAGCCAGCGATTCTCCGCGAGCTCGCTCATAATCCCGTAATCGGCGAACCCACTGGACAACGTCCGCCGGTTCATCGCTCATGCGGAACAGATAGGGTCGTCCTGCCTGTCGCCGCCGTAGATCCTCTTCAAAATCATCCCACTGACCCTGATACATCGTGGTGTTGATATCAACCAAGCGGCGCACCGCCGGGTCAAGGGCGGCGATGACTGCATCCGGTGACATCGCAGCATCAAGCTCCATCACCAGGCACCACCGGCGCCGCGGCCTCCGCCTTGCTGTTGTTCCAGGGTTCCCTCCTGCAACATGCGCTGGAGACGCTGGACATCAAGAAAGCTCGACTGGGCCGGCAGATGCTCAGGCAGGGCCTCCAGCAGCGCTTGCACCGACTCCCGGCGCTCACGCAACATGGCCCGCCGTTCATTGAAGACGGCCTGCACCGCCTCCTGATGGGCCGGCACCTCACGATAGGCCAACTGCTCCTGATAATAGGCTTCAAGAGCGGCCTCGGCTCGTTCCAGGCTTTCTTTGGTCTGATTGAGGGCCTGCGGCAGGACAGTGCTGCGCTGGGCCTCGTAATAGCGCCAGAAGTGTTCTTCGATCCGCCGGTTCGGGGTACCGTCGTCATTCCGGATATTGTTCAGGAAATAGCGGACATAGGCCATGGTGGAGCGATTGCGCAAACGCTGGAAGGACGGCACCCATTGCCAGCCATGGGCGACCTTTGAGAACGGATCCAGATCGCGGAAATGCTCGTCACCAAAACGACGGTATTCAATGACATAGGTCCGGCGCAGGGTACGAGCGTTGAAGTAGTCCTCCAACTGGTTCTCAGCATGCGGCGGCACCTCCGAACGCAGCTTGTTCGACAGGCCCTGGACCTCAACGGTGATATGATTACCATGGATCGGCAGGCGATCAAAGATGATGACGCCGTGGATCTGGCCCTGGATCTCGTCGGTCACGGGATCCAGGCGACCAGGATCATAGGGTGGCAAGCGCATGCGCCGGATCTCATTGGGAGTGTAGAGGCGCATGCTCTCTCGTTCTTCGATCAGGTCGTGGACCTGACGATAGAAGGCACCGATCCGCCGCTCGCCCAACTCACGGAAGGCAAAACGATCCTTCTGGGGAGGCAAGACGTCATCGTCTTCCCGGCCCTGGGCCCGCAACTCGGCCCGCTGCTCCTCGGCCTCAAACTCGTAGAACTCATCAAACAGACGGAACGAACTCTTGTGCTCGTCATAGGCCTGCACAGTGATGTTGATACGGCGGGGCCGCACCTCAAGATCCTCACGCTCAAGGATGGTCCGCAGACGCTCATCATCGACATTGGGGGCGTTTTCGACCACCAGACGCACCCCGTCCTCGCGATCAAAGCGCAGGCCATCATACTGCCGCAGGATGGTTTCCATGACCTGATCGAAATGACGCGCGTTCTCCATCAGGTAGGCGGCGCTGGCGCTGACCCGATTGCGGAGACGGAAGGTCATATAATGGTAGACCTGGGCTTCTCCACTACGGCTCTCAAGCACGATGCGTTGCAGACCGAAGGGCGCGAAGTCCAGTTCGTAGACCCCGGTCCGACCGACCAGGAAGCTCTCCAGTTCCTTGATCTGGGCCAGGGCCTCCTGGGACATATCCGAGTCAGATGCCGATACGGATGTCAACAGGCCCGCCACCAGGGCGACGACGATGGGCAGGTGTCTATTCATCTACGGGCTCCCACGCTCACAGCCATGCACTCACGCGACCGGAACCGGAACGATACACGTCTCCAGACCGGCCCCAGGTGGACAACGATAGCCCCCGACCGGCTGTCGCAAAGCATCGCTCTGCACCCTATCCGGGCGGTGCGTCAGACGGCAATGGGTGACGCACGCCCTGTGGTACGGAGCAGGCACGACACTTGGAGCCCCCCCCTTCCCGCCTATGCTACTGCCCCATGCTGATCAACCGCATCGCCTTGCACATGACCTCATGGTCGACCAGATGTCCATATCTGGCCCTGAGTGGCGCGGTGATCGTCTGCGCTCTGCTGTCGCTGGGGTTGATCAACCTCCGCATCGAGACCAGCGTGACTGCGCTCCTGCCGGCAGACACTCCAGCCCTGGAGCGCTTCCATACCACCCATGACGTCTTTGGCGCCAGCGACCTGTTGTTCATTGTTGTTGAGGCGCCCCCTGACACGACCATTGATGATGACCTGCGCACGGTCATGGAACAGCGGGTCGATGCCATCGCCGACGAGATCATGAGCTGGACCTGGCTCCCTGAAGGCTACGACCAGCCCCAGGCCATGATCACCCAGGTCCATGGACGTCCCGATCCAGACATCGAACAGGCCCTGCGCGAACATCTCATCGCCCGAACCTGGCTGTTTCTTGACGACCAAGACATCGACCAGCTGGCCGTCCTCTTGCAACCCCGGCGTATCGCCCGCCGATTGCATACTCCCAGCGGCAGTGTCCCCCTGAGCATCCAGCACCATGACCCGATCGGGATCTGGCCCCGCCTCTATCTGCCGTTCTGGGAACGAGCCAATGAAGCCAGCGATGGCCTGCGGCGCCGCAACGGCTACCTTGAAACCCCATCGGGACGCCATCTGGTCGTCAATCTACAACCGGCCCGCGGGGCCTTTGACATGGATTACACCCTGCGGGTGGTGGAACTGCTCTACGAACTCGAAGACCGCTTCAACAACTGTGATGATGGCCTCACCGTCCACGTCGCCGGCACCTATCTGATCGGCGCTGCCGATTACACA
>SLQH01000275.1 GCA_007131555.1 Planctomycetota bacterium
ACCGTCCGGTGTTCCGCGGCCTGGATCTGCACATTCCCGCCGGTCAGCAGGTCGCCCTGGTGGGGGCCTCAGGATCGGGCAAATCGACCCTGGTATCGTTGCTGATGCGCCTCTACGAGATCGACGCGGGCCGGATCACTATTTCTGGTGTCGACATCAGACGCCTGCGACAAAGCGATCTACGTGGGCTTTTCGGTCTGGTGCCTCAACATCCGGTGATTCTGGATCGCAGTGTGCGCGACAACCTGCTCCTGGCCCGGCCAGAGGCCGACGAGGCGGCCTGCTGGCAGGCCCTGGGTCTGGCTGCCCTTGACGACACGGTGCAGGCTTTGCCGCAGGGCCTGGATACCCATATCGGCGAAGGCGGCAGCAGTCTTTCCGGGGGTCAGCGACAGCGCCTGGCCATCGCCCGGGCGGTGCTGGTCGACCCACGTTTTCTGATCTTCGACGAGGCCACCTCGGCCCTCGACAATCACAGTGAGGCCCTGGTCACCCAGGCCATGCGGGCCTTGTCCCAGGACCGTACCACCATCATCATCGCCCATCGTCTGAGCACCATCAGGGCGGCCGAGCGCATCCTCGTGTTTGCTGACGGCGCCATCGTCCAGGATGGCAGCTACGCGGCCCTGGCGGCAGCTTCTGGGCCCTTCCGCACCCTCTTGCGTGCTGCTGATGAGCATGCGACCTGAAATGGCAAAGGAACCCCATGGCCACCGCCTCGCAGCACCCAGCGCGCAAGCGTCGCGCCGATTCCTTCTTCGGCATCCACTATGACTTCCACGCCCGCGAGGACTGCACCGAGGTCGGCCAGCGGGTGACCCGGACCATGATCGAGCGCCTGGTGACCCTGGTGCGCCCGGACTATCTGCAATGCGACTGCAAGGGGCATCCGGGCATCAGTTCCTATCCGACCCGGGTCGGCACCCCGGCACCGGGCTTCGTCCGTGACCAGTTGGCCATCTGGCGGGAGGTGACAGCGGCCCATGGCGTGGCCCTGTACGTCCACTACAGCGGGGTCTGGGATGCGGCCGCCATCGCCGCCCATCCCGACTGGGCCCGGATCGATGAGCACGGCGCATCAGACCCCCACAACACCAGCGTCTTCGGCCCCTATGTCGATGAACTGCTGATTCCGCAACTGATCGAACTGGCCCAGGACTATGCCGTGGACGGGGCCTGGATCGACGGCGAGTGCTGGGCCACCGCCCAGGATTTCGGGGCCGAGGCCCAGCGCCGCTTCCAGGCCGCCACCGGACTGGATCGTCTGCCGGTCAAGCGCAGCGATCCGGGCTTCGCCGTCCACGCCGAGATATGTCGGCAGGGCTTCCGTGACTATCTCCAGCACTACGTCGACGCCGTGCATGCCGTGGTCCCGGACTTCCAGATCTGCTCCAACTGGGCCTATTCGTCCTACATGCCCGAACTGCCGACGGCTGCCGTCGACTTCCTCTCCGGTGACTATCCGCTCAACAACAGCGTCCTGGCCGCCCGCTTCGAAGGGCGCTGCCTCCAGCATCAGGGCCGCCCCTGGGATCTCATGGCCTGGAGCTTCTCCGGATCCTGGGGCAACCCGGCCAACAGTACCAAGACGGTCGTCCAGCTCCAGCAGGAGGCGGCGATGGTCCTGGCCCTGGGTGGTGGCTTTCAGCTCTATGTCAAGCAGAACCGCGACGGTTCGATCCGCGAATGGGTGCTGCCGATCCTGGCCCAGGTCGCGACCTTCTGCCGGGCCCGGCAGCGCTGGTGTCATCAGGCCCGCCCGGTGCCCCAGGTGGCGGTCCTCAACAGTGTTGCCGACTTCTACGCCCGCAACGACCGTCTGTTCTCGCCCTGGAGCGGCCATACCAATGGCATGCAGGGGGTGCTGCATGCTCTGCTGGATGGCCAACTGGCCTGCGATCTGGTCACCGAACAGCAGGCCGCCGAGCGGGCTGGGGACTGGCCCGTGTGGGTGGTGCCGGAGACCGCCCATCTGGATACCGCCTTCCGCGACCAGATCCTGGCAGCGGTCCGGGCCGGGGCCGGCCTGGTGCTGCTGGGACCTGAGGCCGTGGAACTGTTTGCCACAGGTTGTGGTCTGGCCTTCACCGACGACGCCGCCCAGGAGGACACCCGCTTCCTGCATCACCAAGACTGCCTGACGGGTCTCACCGGACGGCGGCGGACGGTGGCCCGGCGGCGCGGGGACCAGGTCATCGGGCAGCTGTATCCCAAAGATGAAGCCTACGGTCCCAGCCAGCCGGCCGCACTCGTGCGTCGTCATGGGGCCGGGCGGGTGGTGGTGGCGCCCCTGTCCTTGGGGGCCTGCTATGCCGCAGGTCGGCGCCATGTGCTGCGCGACTGGCTGGTCAGCCTGGTGCGTGCCGCCGGTCACCAACCGCTGGTCGAGATCACCGGCAGCCATCTGGTCGATGTTACGGTGATGCGCAAGCAGGGCGACCTGCTGATCAACCTCATCAACATGGGTGGCCCCCACGCCGACGACCGGGCCTATGTCTTCGATGAGATCCCGCCCCTGGGTCCCCTGACCATCACCCTGACCCTGCCCCGTCGGCCCCAGCGCATCATGCTGCGCCCCGGCCGGCGATCCCTGCCCTTTCGCTGGCGCAAGGGCAGGGCGGTGGTCACGCTGGATCGCCTGGAGGTGCATGCGATAGTCCAGGTTGAGGGGCTCCAGTCATGAGCATTCTAGCATTCGCCCGTGAAGAGTTGGAACGCTTCCTGGGTCAGGAGCGACCTCAGGCCATAGGTCTTGCCGTCGATCGCAGTCTGCCGCCGTTCGGGTTCAAGGTCTGTCCTGCCCCGGATGGCATCGCCCTTGTCGGGCACGATGAAACCTGTGTCCTGCATGCGGTCTACACCCTGCTCGAACAACTTGGGTTTCGCTTTGAGATCACCGGGCCCTTACCGGCACAGCGCCTGGACTGGGAGCGCGTCACAGCACTTACCGTCCAGCCGTGCATCCTGCGCCGGGGCATCCGTCAGCATATCAACTTCCCCATGGACATCTCCAGTTATGGCCTCGGTGAGGCGCGGGAATACATCCGCAATCTGGCCCGCCTGCGTTTCAATCACATCAGCTTCCATAGTTATCCCAATCAGTGGATCAGTGGTCCCCAGGCCGGTTCCAGGACAGAGGCGGGGCGGTTCTTCTACGGCCAGCGCCATGACCTGCCTGATATTCCTGTGATCCGTGATCATGTCCGTAATGCCAGGACCTTCTGTATCCCTGAGATTGAGGAGGTCTTTGATGAGGCCGACGAATGTAGTCAACTGGCCCAGGCATGGTTGCGTGCTCTGATGGCGGAGTGTCGACGCTGTGGCCTGCAGGTCCAGTTCTCCTTCGAGCCCCGCTCCCAGTCGCTCGACGTGGCCCAGACCCTCGTTATCGCACGCAACGTCCTGGCCTGCTACCCGGATATCGAAGTCCTGGAATTGATCACCCAGGAGGCCGGCCTGTGGGGCGAGAACGCGGAGGTCAGCGGCTTGAGGGACGACCTGGCGGCGATGTTCGGTGCGGGGCTTCAAGCTCCGGCAGTACAGGAGGCCTTGCGGCAGGGGTCGCCATTCCATCTTGGCAAGGTGTTCCGTGAAATGGGCCATAATATCCTGGCCGTGCGGGCCTTGGCCAGGGAATCCTCTGTGTCTCTGGCGGTGGGTGTCTACTGTGCCATCCCGTCATTTCATGCTGCGGTGCTGAGTCTGGCCGAGAACTGTGTGCCGGCCGATGTCGCCTTTTCGTTTCTGCCGGCCCATGGCGCCGAACGGGTTGCCAAGTGTTTGATGACACACCCGGTGCCGAGCAGCCTGCGCCAGCGCTGCATGATCTACAGCTGGCTTGAGTTTGACGGTATCATGTACTTGCAGCAGAACGCCATTGAGGGGATTGAGGCCGTGGTGGGCCAGGTTGCGTCGTTTCCGGATCAGGTTCCAGCGATGGCCTTCAATCATTGGCGCACGGCCGAGAATCGCATGACGGCGCGGTATGCCGCCGAGGCGGCCTTGAACGGTCCTATCGATCCGCATGGCTATGCCCTTGCCTACGCCCAGCACCTGGGCCTCGCGGCGCCCGAGCGCTACGCCGCTGCCATGGACATGATCACCCAGGCCGATCGCCAGGCCACCAACGAATTGCCCAATATAGGCTTCTGCTTCGTCGGTTGCTGGGGGCGGCGTGGCCTGGGCTACTTCGCCCACTGGTCGGTGGAGCGTATCACGGCTGTCGCGCAGCTGTATCAGGGTGCCCGTGACGAGTTGCGTCATTGCCTGGCCGATACCAATGCCCCGATGGCCAGCGATCATCTGCGATTGCTCGACAACCGCCTGGGCTGCACCGTGGTCTATCTGTCAGCGATTGCCGAGGGCTGCCGCCTGCAGGAGTTCGGTGACCGTGATCCTGGAGATCTTGACGACGATCAGCGTCGTCATGCAGCGGAGATCTGCGATCGCGCTCTGGACCTCTGTCATCGTTATCTGCACCAGCATGCAGAGATGATTGTCGATCGTGGCTGTGAGGGGACCTTGATCAGTTGCTATCATACCCCAATTGCCGTTCTCAAGCGTCTGCGCCGAGACTATGGCGGCCGCGATGACGCCGCCTCTGCACCGAACTCAGGACATGATGCCCCACCATCGCCCATCTCGTTCAGTGAGGGTTCGTTGTGACGGGCGCGCCCACAGTATGAAGTGCATTATCACAGTACAACATCACAGAGGATAAGGAGAATGCTGCCTTTTTGCCATGGAATGCCGTCTCTTCATCTGCCCAAGCCCCAATGGGGCTTCGTATGTCAGCCCAGGGTTGCGCCACAGGCGCTACCCTGGGAGAAGCAGTCCAACAATATTCAACCCCAACGGGGTTGCGCAGGCCTGCGCAACCCCGTTGGGGTTGACTGGGGATTGGCCATTTTGACCGTGACGGTTCTCGTCAACCCATGTGAGCACACGATTACCTGCGTAGATATG
>SLQH01000550.1 GCA_007131555.1 Planctomycetota bacterium
CCTGGGTCGGGGTCTCGATGCCGAGCAGATGGCACAGCAGTCCGGTGTCGGTGAAATAGATCTTCGGCGTCTTGACCAGGCGCTTGCCGAAGTTCTCGAAATAGGGCGGGAGCCTGAACGCCACGAACGATGCCTCAAGAATCGACAGCCAATGGGCGATGGTCTTGCCGTCCACGCCGACATCGCCCCCCAGGCTGTGGTAGTCGACCAGCTGTCCGACCCGACCGGCCAGCAGACGCAGGAACTTCTCGAACAGGCTGACATCCTTGAGTCGGATGAGTTGTCGGACATCGCGCTCGACATAGGTGCGCAGGTAGCTGCTGTAGGCGATGGTCGGGCGTTGGGGACCGGAATGGACGCGCGGCAGGAAGCCGGTGAAGATGGCCGTGGCGGCATCGACTGGGGTCAGGCCAGCGTTGCGCAGTTCATGCAAGGAGAGTGGCAGAAGGGTCAGGATCGAGGTCCGACCGGCCAGGGATTGGGAGACGGCCTCATGCAGGGCCAGGTGATGGGAACCGGTCAGGACGTAGTGTCCGCTGCCGCCCTGCTCATCGACCAGGCCTTGGATGTAGCTCAGCAGCATCGGCACACGTTGGATCTCATCAATGATGCAGGGGGCAGGATGCGCCTCAAGAAAGGCCACCGGATCGGCGCTGGCATGAGCACGCAGATGCGGCGTTTCGAGGCTGACATAGCCGTAGTGGGGCAGGCTGTGGCGGGCGAGCGTGGTCTTGCCCGCCTGACGAGGCCCCAGCAGGGTCACGACCGGGAACTCCTCACATTGGCGCAGCAGTTCCGTGCTGAGGGCACGAGGAATGTACGCCGCTTCGATGACCATGTCTCCAGTATGTCCGGCTGATTCGGAGTTCAACTCCGAATCAGCCGGATGATCCTCATGGTATCAGTCTAAATCCGGCTGTCGACTTGCGGCTTGCGGCTGTAGGGTTGCTATACAAGGCGATGTAGACAGATTGGGGCCTTCATTCAGAAGGTGAGCCCTTTCTGTCTGCGCATATCCTCTTGAACAGCGGTTCTATACCCCAAAGTCATCGGTAACTGCGTGATGTAGGCTTACAGACTCCTACGGTCAGCGCCGCAAGCTGCGGACGCTGCGCCCGGTGTGGCGCTGGATCAGACGGCTGAGATGGGCGGCGCTGCGCAGGCCGACCTGATGGGCGATCTGCTGCAGGGGCAGGTCGGTGCTGCTGATGAGTTGTAGGGCCTGTTGGGCCCGGCAGTGTTGGAGGTGCTGGGCCGGAGTGCAGCCGTAGCGTTGCCGGAACAGGCGGGCCATGTGGCGCGGACTCATATGGACACTGGCTGCCAACTGGTCGTAGTCGAGGGCGGCATGGTGCAGGCGGCGGATCTCCTGGTGGAGGCGCTCGATGGGGTCGACCACGGTGACGGCCGTTGTCAGCAGACGCTGGCATTCAGCCAGGATCAGGCCCAGCAGATGATGATGGAGGCGCTCAGCCTGAACCTCGCCGGGGCGGGGCAGCGACTGGAGCCAGCGGCAGAGCATCATGATGTGGCCATCCTGATCGTGCAGGGTCCAGATCGTTGAGGACGGACCTTCGCCCTGCCATTGGACCACGAAGATGGCGGTCGACTTGTCCAGGGGAGGATCAGGCCGATGGGCCGTGTGGGGTGGTAGCAGGATCATGGCCCCCGGACCACCCTGCCAGAGATCGCGGTTGGGCTGATGGATGCGGTGCTGCCCGCGATGGACCAGGATCAGTTCCCAGGTCGGATGACTATCCCAGAGGCCGGGACCGGCCTGGGTGGTCAGGGATGGGACCACCTCGACTACATGGGTGAGACGGAACGGGGGGCGGATGTCCTGATCGGTCATGTGGCGACCAGTCTGGACAACAACGGGCATTCGGCAAGCGGGGTAGTATAGGATACAGACGATCCCGGCACTGCCGCTCGGACCACCCACGTTCCTGGTATCGGAGACCCCATGATGAAACGTCCTCTACTGATCCTCACCACCATGGCCTGTCTGGGCCCTCTGGCTGCCAGCGAGGTGGTCAACACTTGGCGCGGGCCGCAGGCCACCGGGGTCTTTCCGGCCCGTGATCTGGTGACCTCGGCTGATGAGGCCAGCGGCACCAATATCGTGTGGCGCACCTCGCTGCCGTTTATCGGTAACAACTCACCGGTCTATGCCAATGGCCGGGTCTTCGTGCTGACCGATCCCGGTTGGCAGTCTGATGCCCCCTTGCTGCATTGTTTGGATGTCAATACCGGCGAGATGTTGTGGGAGCAAGCGGTCGATAATCTCAATGCGCGGCCACCGCAGGAAGCCGAATGGGCCAGAGCAGAACGGGCCCGGGAATACGTCATGGCCCGTCTGGGGCGGCAGTTGGCCATTGAGTACCGGGAGGCTGGCGACGATGAGGCCAAGCGTCAGGCGGTGCTGGCGCGGGCCGAGGCCGAAGGGATTCGCGCCGGAATTCCGGGCAGAGGGAATAACCAAATGTGGTTTTCGACGGCCTCGACCCGTTTTCATGGCCAGTTGGCGCACGCCCGGCCGCAGGATTACCGGCGCTTGACGCAAGAAGGCATGTTCGGCTGGGAGGGCTGGTATTATGCCCAAAACATATACAGCACCAACACCTTTCCGTCGGTGGTCAGCGATGGTCGACATGTCTGGGCCTTTACCAATCTCAATGCTGTGGCCTGCTTTGATATGGAGGGTAATCGCCGTTGGATAATTGATGTCCGCCTGCCCATGGGTGGTCATGGTGGTGGTCGGGTCACCACTGTCTCGCCTGTTATTGTTGGTGACCTGCTGATTGTTGGTCATGAACGGATGTTCGTCGCTGTGAACAAGGAAACCGGTAGGGAGGTATGGCGCCATGCAACGCCGCATGGTGGTAGCTATCAGGCAGCCAGTTCGCCCCTGCATTTCGTCTTGGGTGGTACAGACTATCTGTATCTGACCAGCGGTGAGATGCTGCGGGCTGCCGATGCCAAGGTGGTGGGTCAGCTTGAGCATCCTGCCTTCCATGATCGTGAAAACTATGATAGGGAGCCCAATACCCGTCATTTTGGTGCCCATGCCCCGTCAATCGCCGTGGGCGACATGATCTATATCCAGCATAACGGTTACGGCGGTGGCGGCGGGAATGCCCAGGCTGGCTTGTATGCCTTCCAGGTCCGTCAAGAAGGAGAGCAGGTGGTGGGGGATCTGCGCTGGTGGCATGCTGGTAGAGAAGGTGATGCAATCATCTACCAACAACAGTCGGTGTACCGTATTGGCGGTCGCAATTCCTCGCGCTTTGATGCGTTGACAGGCGAGCAGCAGCAAGAGGGGCAGCGGCTTCGCACGGGAACGATTGGCCCGATCATCGCTGATAACTACATCATAACAGTGCGCAGAAGCCTCAGACCTCGACGTAGGGCGTCGGCTGAACAGCGCGCGGCATTTGAGGCATCCATCACCGTGCACTTTCATGACAAGCAGACCATGAGCCAGGTCGGTCAGGCCAATCTGCTGGCTGACCCGCCTGAAGGCGAGACCTTGCGCAAGCGTCAGGCTCGGGTTATGGGGCCTTGGTGGAATGGTTCTTCATCCAGCCCCACGGCCTGGGGCAACCGGGTCTTCGTGCGCTGTCACGATGCCATCTGGTGCATCGGCGATCCGTCAGTGCCGTTTAGGGAGTAGGGCTGGCATCTCCAGCCTATGAGGCTCAATCCTCAATTTGCCGTCCTCGCGGCGTCGACCGAAATGCCTGACGGTAGGCCTTGTGGAAATGGCAGAGGTCCCGGTAGCCGACCTGCCGGGCGACCTCTGCCACTGGCAGTTCCGGATGATTCAGCAGCAGGGTGCGGGCCTGCTGGAGCCGCAGGCGTTGGACGTAGCGCTTGGGTGGCTCCCCGACCTGGGCGGTGAAGAGTTGTCGGAAGCGGGCCGGCTGCAGTCCATAGCGCCGGGCCATGTTGGCGACATCATGTTGGCCGGCGCAGTGTTCATGGATCTGATGCAGACAGGCCTGGATACGTGGGTCCAGCGGGGTTGATTGTGGGTGCAGGGTGGTTCCGGCCAGGATCTGTTCGATCAGGAACTTGCGCAAGAGCAGGCGGGCATGGCGGAGGCCATCATCAGCTTGGACCTCCAGGAGTTGGCCGGCCAGGGTCAGGCGGGCATTCCAGGCTGCCAGGTCGCCCAGTTGGCCGTGCCGCCGGGAGAGTCGCGCCAGCAAGGACCGATGGCAGCGGTCGTAGACATGATAATGCAGGGCGAAGGCGTGCAGGAATCCTGTGTCGCTGGGCAGCCGGGCACCGTGGGGAACCCCGGTCGGGGCCAGCATGAAGCCCCCCGGCCCCAGCCTGACGCGGTCGGCTCCGATCTGGCAGTCCAGACAACCGTCGATCACGATATAGAGCAGATCGTCATTCAGGCGTCGCCCGTCCTCAATGACATCACGCCGGTCCATCTCCCAGCGCAGACAGCTCAAGGGGAAGATCTTGGCCTGGAGTATCTCCCCCAGGTCGGCAAGACGCTGCGGCGGGTGGGCATGGGCCAGGGATCGGATGCGGTGAATCATCGAAAACCCCAATCAGATCATCGCTTCTCCATATTGCAACCGTGGTCCCTGTGGCGTATAATCGCCATTATGAAGACACTACGCTTAACCCAGCATCAGCGCTTGTCACAGCACGTCCCCATCCTGTCCGGGCTCGTCCTGGCGACCCTGGGCATGGTTTCATCCCTGCTCGGGATGGAGGATGGCGATGCCAGACGCCTGCAGGCGGTCCAGCGCTTTGCTGACCAGGTGCTGGAGCAGGGCCGTGACCGCTGGAGTGGGCAGGATACCCCATTGTTTGCCGATGGTCTGGACCTGCGTAACGGCCAGCCGGTGGTGTGGAAACACCGCAACCGTGAGTATATTATTTCCAACTTGGCCAGTCAGCAAAACTTGCTGCGCACCCTGGTGGCCCTCAGTC
>SLQH01000149.1 GCA_007131555.1 Planctomycetota bacterium
GCCCGGCATGGCTGGAGCACGGTGGTGGACCGAGTGCTGGAGGAAATGGAGTCCTGGCCTCAGACCAGCCGCTGGTGGGCGGTCAACATGCTCCATCAGACCCTGCCGAAACTCCGGTATGATTCTGCCGTCATGGCCGCACGCCGGCGCTTGATGACAATGACCATCAGTGATCCGAGCCTGTCGCTGAACGCTCTTGATGTGTGGGCTGTTGCAGATCCAGCCCTGCATCCGGTGATGCTGGAACGTCTGTACGGTGAAGAACGCCATGCCGTGGCCTTGGTCGAGCGCCTGGCAGCCCTGGCCGTTGAGGCCCCGCAGGCGATTGGTGATCCATGGTTTGGTGACCCTGAGCGCCCGGCCAGGCGTCTGCTGGTGGCTACGGCCCGGGCCGGAGGGCTGCACGCCCTTGATCTGCTGGCCGAGTTGGATGGCCCTGATGCGGTGCTGTCGGTGTTCGAAGGTCAGCCCCAGGCCTGGCATCTGGTCCGGCGTCTGCTGCCGTCACAGGATGATGTCTGGCTTGATGATGAGCTTGACCAGAGTTCTACCCGACAGTTCACCGCTCGCCGATGGAGCGAGCGGTGGCCGCTGCCCACAGAACTGCTGCGCTGGCCGGTTCAGGTCCAGGATCTGGCCCTGGCCTGGCGTTGTCTGGACGAGGCCTGTCGTTTGGAGAGCCTGCTGCATGGTTGGCGCCATCGGGAGGCCGAGCAGGGCGACCCCTGGCTGCCGGAACAACGCCAAGCCCTGCATGATGCCTGGCTGCGCCGGGCTGATGCGCTTGATCCAGGCCTGGCTCCCTGGTTGCGCCTGGCGGCCGCTGACCTGATGCGACCCCTTGATGCGGAAGCCGTCATCGCTGTAGCGGCCGCCATCGTTGCTGGCCAGGATCATCGTCAGGCCCTGGCGGCAGCCCGGCAATGGGCCGCCGTGAGTCCTGATGATGCCCGCCTGCAAGCGGCCATTGACCGATGGTTGACCCAGGACTCGCCTGAGGACTGGGTGTTGCTCGATCTGCAACTGGCCTTGGTCAATGGGGCGCCACCGGGGGCCTTGGCCGAGCGCATCGCCCGCTGGCCAGACGATATGCCTCAGATCTGCCAGCAGATCATCGCCTGGATCAGAGCTGCGGCCCAGCTTGATCATGAGTGGATCGACAGCCCTTCCTTGGGTCATCATTGGCCCCAGGGTGCCTTGCTGCGCCATCTTGATAGCGCCGGCTGGCGGCGCCTGGTACAGGTCGGATCCCAGTTCCCGTTGGGCTGGTGGCTGGCTGATCGGCAAGAGTATCCCACTTTCGTGTCTGGGCGGAGTCATGGTGCCAGTAATGCCCAGATCGTGCTTGAAGCGTGGCGTGATCGGGTCTCCTCCTTGGCCGATCTCGACCTTGGTCCGGTGCTCGATGAGCTGGATCCAGCGGCCCCCGGTGTGCTGCTCCTGCGTCTGCTGGTGGAGAGTGGTGTCCGGGATGATCCCCAGCGGGTTGTGGCCTTGATCACCACCATGGCTGGAGATCTGAGCCCGACAGGATGGTTTGGCTTGGTTCGTCTGCTGTCGGCGCAACGCAATGCGGTGCCACTGGTGGCAGATCTACATACGGTATCATCCGGTCCGATGCCGCCGGCCATACAGGAACTTGATGCCGACACCGTTGGTCTGTTGCTGCCGGTGCTGCCCACAAGCTGGGCCCAGGATCTGTTCCGGCGTCATGCCCAGGATTTGTCGCCGGCCGCAGTACTGGCCTTCCTGTCCCATGATGTCGATCCGGAATTGCTGGGGTTTTTGTCGCTCGATCAGCGCAGGTCATGGCAGAGTGATCAGCTATGGACGACAGTCATGGCTGAGGTCAATCCGGTGGAGGTCCTGATTGAGGCCATTGGTGAGCATGGTGTGGGTTGGCTGGCTGGTCGCAGACCGCCGCGCGTTCCGTCGTTGACGGGTTTTCCGCGTACCATGGAACTCGCTCGCCTGCTGATCGACCATGCCGAGCGGGATGAGATGGCAGTTGCAGACGTCGACAACTGGCTCAAGGCTCTTGGCACCAAGGCTGAACGATTGCGGTGGTGCTTGTTGCGGGCCCAGGCTGGACCGATAACGCCGGACCTAGCCCGAACTCTGGCGCTGGCAGCCCTGGAGGCTCCGGTTGCCAACGCCCCGGATGTCGAAGTTGCGCTGCGTCATCTGGTTGTTTTTCTGATGGAGGGGGGGTCATGGTCGGCGATCTCCACTGAGGCACGGTCCACCCCGGCACGGATCCTGGCCTTTCGACGTCGCGTCTTTGAGGGTCTGCTGGATCGTCTGCATGGGGATCTGGCGCGACTGCCAGCCGATGGTCTGTTGACGTTGCTAGCCATAGCTGTCGAACTGAACGATGAAGAGACTGTCGGTGTCCTGCTCTCAGGCTTATCGGGCCTCGACGATCATGTTGATGCGGCGTTGCGGGGGCTCCTGCCAGACATATGGCCAAGGACTGAGCCCCCGGCCAGCGTGCAACAGGTGGTACGACATCTGGCCAGACGGCAGTCGCTTGCCCACGGGATCGCCGAGGGGTCACGGTCACATCTGGACTGCTTGGCATGGATACTCTCTCAAAGCGATCTGACGGCTCAGTCATCGTTCTGGCAGCACGCATTTCAAGAGTTGGCCCTGTTGACGATCCGTGCCGAGTACTTCAGTCTTGCTCCCATCAGATCAGCAGAGTTCCAAGTGGTTTCTGACATCCTGGCTGTCCTGATGCGCATTGAGACGGAGGGGCGCGTCTCATCGCCATCCTGGGACACCATGCTGAGTGCAGCGCAGGCCATCATGCGACAGCGGTACTGGGATCCCTGGTCATG
This sequence comes from Planctomycetota bacterium, assembly GCA_007131555.1. Lineage (GTDB taxonomy): Bacteria > Planctomycetota > UBA11346 > UBA11346 > UBA11346 > SLQH01. The sequence continues at coordinate 2,841 of SLQH01000149.1, forward strand.
GCGCAACAGTGATACGCCACGGTTCCATGATCTTGATGTGGCCGTCATGATGCACGGCGGCGTGGATCTGGTCATGGCCATGATTGAGGATGTGCCTGAGGAGGGGCTCTATTGGGTCAGTGATTATCTGCTGCCAGAGCGGGCATCAACTCTGATTGCCGCTCTGGATGCGATGCATGACGATCATGGCCCCCTGCGGGCTCTTCTGGCTCATCATCTCCTGCAACATCAGCAGCTTGCTGCGGCCCAGATGCAGGCCCAACGGGCCAAGGCCCTATCGCCAGATCTGATATTCCTCGGTTCGCTGTGGCGTCAGTTCATGGAACAGGAAGACGCTATGGTGTCGTTCAGTGACCTGATCTCCTTGGTATATCACGGTCACTGGCATCCCGTTGCTCCATCGGTCGACAAGGCCGGCATGACTCCGGCGCAGTATCAGCGCTATTGGAGTCATCCCTGGTCCCAGTTCGTACAGCATGGCACAGGAGATCGGATTGCTGACATGCTCTCAGACCTTGATCATGACGACCACAGCCTGCAGGCCCTGGCCCTGCGCAGTGCCCATCTGCATCATCAGCGCTGGCCAGAGGACATGGAGGCCATCAGGACACTGGTCAACCTGCTGTGGCGCGACGGCCAGCACGCCGCTGCCGAGCAGCTCCTGGACCGAGCCCTGGAGGGCACATGGCCCACGCCAGCACAGCGGCAGGAGATTCAGCGGCAGCGTGGTGTTCCGGTTGGGCCGTGAGGCGCAAGGGATCATGGTGGAGCGATCAGAGCCTAAGGGCCGACTTCCAGATCATCTCGGATTGCTTGCATGACCAAGCGAGTTGCTTGATCGGTCACCTCCTGAACTTGTCCCGATATCAGCCATGGTCGCCCGTCAATGACTGTTTCAAAAGTGAAGTGCATGCTTAATTTTGCGTTATCGCCTTTGACAGTAACAATTTCCCCATTACCGGCGTGTTTGCCGAGCGTGTGAATGGTTTCTCGGTCATGGATAGTGGCTCCTCCAATGAAATCAGAGGCCTTGAACTGTTTGAATTGGCCGCGCTCTTTGTCTTGTAGTTCACGATTGATTGCATGTGTCGCAAAATTGACCTTATACCACACGTCGCCGATGGTTTCGAGGCCGCCAACGAAGGTAAAGGGTCTGTCCATTGACAATGCGGGGCCATGGAACGTCATCCGTTCACGATGTCCACATCCTGACATCAGTAGTATTATCGCAAGCCATGCCGTTGGGATTGCAAGTTTTCGTGTCATAATGAGGTTCCTAGCAGTCTGGATGATGCCAATGTCGGCTTATGGACCGGAGTCGATCAATCATTGACAGGGCGAAGGTTGCTCTGCAAGACACGAGACATGTCTTCATTCCATGCTGTGCCTTTCGTTCCTTTCTGTGTCTTCTTGGAAGTGGCGCAGGTTATGTGTGATGATATAGCCAAGTCTTGTCAATTTTGGGCGATCATCAATCTCAGACAATATGCTGTGTAAAACGGTCATGTCTGCATCATCGTAATGCAGTAATTTGTCCAGTGAAATGATGTTCCAGCCTAACGAGTCGATGTCGATTTGTTCATCGCTGGCGTTTTTCAAGTATGACAGAATTGATATGATTTGGCCCAGCGAATAAGATCGGATAGCGCGGTCGAACGCTGTGTTGCGGGCCTTTTCTTGAGCAAGAGCTATGTCCAACGATCTGATGCGTTGATTGATTTTATGGAAAAAGCAGAGCGAGTGTATAAACAACGATGCCGTGGCCACGAGTACAATGACAGTAAGCGTGTTGCTTTTCATCTGGTTCATGCCTCCTGATCATATTGACCGGTCAGTCATCCAATGCTGCTTGGCGTGCCAGGGTCGATCGGATGTGTTCAACTTGTTAATGACGACACTCTATTTTCTTTCCTGTGCTCGTCAACTGGGTCAGTTCTTCTCTCCAGCGCACGCTGAGGGTGTATCCCAGCCGTTGTTATAATTAACCTTGGCCCCCTGAGCGTTTCTGGCAACCGGGTGGCTGCGGATCGCCATATGAAGGCTGCTCGTAAGGCAGGTAACTACTCGGTCCCTATGGGCCTGAGTGCTTACTTCTGTAGTTATTACGACAATTCC
>SLQH01000005.1 GCA_007131555.1 Planctomycetota bacterium
GACGAACATCTTGCCGTCACCGGCCAGCGACGGCAGGCAGCAGCACAGCAGCAGGACCAGGAGGAGACGGTTGCGGAACAGGGACATGATATTTCCTCGTACATCAATCGATCAAAGGGATATCAGAAGACCATGTCACCACTTGATATCCCATTCCCGATAATCGCTGCGTTCAGGAGCCGGCGTCAATATCAGATCCGTCGCCATGTCGTCTGGGCTCAGCAGACCGGAGAAGGTGGTCAGGTAAAGCTGTTCCGGCAGGCAACCAATCAACATGCCGGGCGGATCGGTCAGGTCATGATCAAAATAGCCGCTAAAGTTGCGCCCCACCGAGATGGAACCGGCAAATATCCGCGGCAAGCGGCCGTCATCGGCCATCTGCTGGCTGGCGATCACATGCAGTTCGACATGGGTATCATGACCACCAGTGCCGGTCAGGGCCAGAGGATAGACCGGCTGAGGATGGGCAAAGCGCATGACCAAAGGCTGCAACATCCGTACTTCCACAGCATCGCTGACCACGGCCTCATTGATCCGCACCACGACGAAACACCAGCCTTGCTCCACATACGAAGCAAAGACTGCCTGGTCTTCACCATCATAGGCAAAGCCCTGATCATCCAGCCAAGCGATGATATCAGCCGCATCATCGCCAGCGATGACCCGGACATCGTAGATGCCGACCTGGCGGTGATCGAGGATTTCCACTCCCTCTACAGACAATTGCATATACGTTGGCATTTCCCAGACATAAATAATGGCAAACAACCATAGCGCCATACCCACAGACCATAGCACGCACTTCTTACCTATTGCTCCCACCACATCATCACCGTCGAGACCACGGCAAACACTGATCAAGCCCAGTGCCACCGCCACGACCATGCCCAGTCCACTTGCTACAAGGACCCCCAGAAAGATCGTCACTGCCCATTTTTCAACATCAGGTTGCAGCCATAGCATCGCAACGACCCAACACAGCAGCCCAAGCGCAGTCCACCATATCAGACGCCGGACAATCTTGTCGGCAGCAAGCAGGCGCAAGACCGTGAAGACGGTGATCGCCAAGACTCCTGCCACCAGAGCGGACAACAGGACGATCGAGCCAATATGTATTTCTTCAGGCAGCGTCATCCCGACCAGATAGGAAAATAAAAAAATCGCATATGACGCATCATATGCCCCCACTTCCGGCACCCCCGGCACCGGCACCACCCATCCCAGGCTGGCGCTGTCGACCATCTCGCCAGGCGACATATTGTAGCCGCTCTGCAAGACCATGGTCTGGACCCCGGCATCATGGACAATCAGGGCCCGCTGGGCCGGGATCGTCGGCGGCGGCGCACCCCGAGTGACGAACATCTTGCCGTCACCGGCCAGCGACGGCAGGCAGCAGCACAGCAGCAGGACCAGGAGGAGACGCGTCTTGACCACAACGCCATCCTACGCCCGGATCAGCCCTCGTCAACCCGTGGTTCCTGTCCCCGTAATACCGTGCTGCCGGCGAACAGGCGGCGCTGGTCGATGGCCTCTGGTTCCAGCCAGTCCTGTTCGCGCATCTCGCCGTTGTGGCCGAGGGCGGCCAGGGGGTTGCGGTAGCAGACCGTGTCGACCGCCTCCTGGGCGATGCCGCGTTCGATCATCAAGCGGGCGGTCTTGGGGACGGCCAGGGGATCGGAGACCCCCCAGTCGGCACTGGAATTGATGATGATGCGCTCGCTGCCATAGCGTTGAACCACCGCCACCATCCGTTCGTTGCCCATCTTGGTCCGGGGATAGAGGGTGAAACCGCACCAGTAGCCACGCTCCAGCACCACCTCGACGGTCTGTTCGGTGTTGTGATCCATGATCACCATGGTCTCATCAACGCCCATCTCGGCCAGGATGTCCATCGAGCGCAGGGTGCCGCCCAACTTGTCGCGATGGGGGCTGTGGACCACGATCGGCATATCCCAGTCGCGGGCCATGGCGATCTGGACCCGGAAGGCCCGTTCCTCGGCCGGCGTCTGCTCGTCAAAACCGATCTCGCCGATCGCCACCACCCCGCTCTTGGCGGCAAAGCGGGGCAGGATGTCCAGGACCTCGTCGGCCAGGGCCTCGTCGTTGGCCTCCTTGGCATTGAGCCCCATGCAGCAGTAATGGCGGATGCCGAATTGGCTGGCCCGAAAGCGCTCCCAGCCGACCAGGCTGGCGAAGGAGTCGATGAAGGACCCGACATTGCTGCGCGGCTGACCGCTCCAGAAGGCCGGTTCGACCACCGCCACGATGCCGGCGGCGGCCATGGCCTCGTAGTCATCGGTGGTGCGGGCGCTGCAATGGATATGGGGATCGATCAGACGCATGGCCGACACACCTCCTCCTCCTGGCGCCAAGCCAGAGTTCCGGCAGCGATGGCTGCCGCCCGAGCCGGATCGCGGGCCGCCAGCAGGTCCTGGGCCGCAGGGTCATCAGCCTCGGCCAGGGCCAGAGCGGCGTGGTCGGCCTCATGGGCATCGTCTGACGCCAGACCCCGTTCCAGGGCCGCCAGGGGCAGCTCACCCTGAGCCAGGGCGCAGCGCCATAGTTCGGCCGGCACCGCCCGCCCGGCAGCCCAGCGCTCCTGGGCATAGTCGACCACCATCGCCACCAGGGCGGCATTGCGGCGCCGATCCAGGCCCTGGATGCGCCATAGTTCACAGCCGACGAACAAGGCCTTGAGGACCATCTGGTTCCAGGCCGCACCTTCGAAGTGCCGTTCCGGAAAGGGGTTGTGCTGGGCGGCGGCGGCGAACAACGGCACCACGTTGCTGCGCAGGGCCTGACGGGCCAGAGGCTCAACCGCAGCGGCATCGGCCAGCAGGGGCAGAGCCCGGACGATGGCCACGGCCTCCTCATTCTCGGCCCCGGCCCACAGACGCAGGGCAGCCGGAGCCTGGGCCTCCTCGGGCAGCGTGGCCAGCAGCAGCATGCGCAGCGCCTGATCGCAACTGAGCCCATACAGGCGCAGACCCGGCACGATGCTGTCGACCCTCAGCTGATCCTCAGCCCGCCAGGCCAGCGCCTGGGTGCCGACCCGGCGCGGAGCCAGGGCGAAGGCCCGCTCACGCTCCGGCCCCTCAGCCCGCAGGGCCTCAACCAGCCAAGCCCTGGCCGAGTCGGCGAGGTGGGCCTCCAACAGTTCACGCAGCACCTGCATATCGGCATGCTGACCCAGACAGCCACCGCCGACAAGGGACAAGCGGCCGGATCAGCTCTTTGTGTCTGATGGACGATCAGGCCGGGGACGTCTCTGCAGCAGGGCATCGAAGGCCGCCGCGTCGGCGCTGGCGAAGCCACCGTCGGCATCCAGCACGGTGCCGGCCAGCTCATGGGCCTGGGGCAGGGCCAACAGGGTGCACAGGGCGGCACTCTCGGCCGGGCGGCAGACCCGGATACCGGCCGCAACAGCGGCCTGCTCAAGATCGCTCAAACCGGCCATCATTGAGGAACTGGTCCAGGGCAGGGCGACCCCCAGATAGGCGCCCTGATGACGCCGACCGATCTCATGCTGGGCCTGGACCAGCAGGGCCCGCAGGGTCGCCTTGCTGGCCGGATACAGGCCGGAGCCACGTAACTGGCCGTGGTTGGCCGACAGGGGCAGGACCACCTGCCACGGACCGGAAGGACGCGACCGGGCATGACGCAGACAGAGTTGGAAGACCCCGAAGCTGTTGAGGGAGAAGACCCGCAGGAAGTCCTCGGGCCGCTGACGGATCAGCGGCCGGGGGTCGTTGCTGGCGGCGAAGGGGACGAGATGGGTGAAGCGCAGACCGGCGTCATCGGCCCAGGCAAACAGGGCGCTGATGCTGGCCGGATCGGCCTGATCGCAACTGGCTCCGCAGGCCGATCCGGCCCCGGCCTGGGCCACCAGGGCCCCGGCGATGGCGGCCATCTCATCGCTGCGCCGCCGCCCCGCGACCACCACCCGGGCTCCGCCGCGCAGGAGGTTGATGGCGATCCCGGCGGCGATGCTCTGCGGCCGGGTGGCACCGGTGATCAGGGCCAGGACAGAACTGAAATCCACCCCAGCCCCGGCCGCCTGACGCAGGCTGTGATAGCGCCCGTCAGTGATCCATTGCGGACAGTCGGCCGCTGACCAGCGCGGCGGCGTGGCAGCGGTCTCGGCGCTGATCCAGAAACTCGCACGTTGCACCATGGGGCCCCACCTGATTCAGGCCACCGGATCATCCGGAGCCGAAGGCGGACCATGACGCAGACCCTTCTGACGGCAAGCCGCAAGCGCCAGATCTTGACCAGCAGCGGCATGGGGCGTCACGGCCAGCTACAAATATGCTTGCACCGGTGCCGAAAAGAGACACCAACAATCCCCCTCCGTGATCTCCGTGCCTCCGTGAGAAAAAACATACACCTGATGCCTCACCGATCCGCATCCGGCTGGGCTGCCTCCTCGGCCTCCCGTTGGGCCGCTTCGGCTTCGCGTTGGGCGCGGCGCTGTTGTTGCCGCTCGCGGTAGGACTGGGGCGGAAAGTCCCAGTCGGGTTGACCACGCGACAGGGTCCTGATGGCTGTCGCCAGATCGGATAAATGGCGTTGCGGGGCCGGCTGGGGCTGGGCGGCCAGCAGACGATGGGCCTCGTCATCGTGTTCCGGTTCCTCAGGGTCCAGACCGTAGAGGGCGCGCTGCGTGGCTAGCAGGTCGACCAGGCGCTGCTGGCCAGCCGGGCTGAGCGCCAGATCGTCACAGGCCAAGGGGACAAAAAAGTTATGAGTCGGCATCGGGATTGGCCACGGTGGCCGACCTGAGGGCACTTGGAACTCCTCGACCCATTTGCTGATGACATGATGACGCAGCAGAGTCTCAGCCGGATGCGCACCGTAGGACAACGGTTCTGCGATGATGGCCTGGGCCAGGGTGGCCAGGCGGGAAGACGGCTGACCCGCGACCGCCGC
>SLQH01000407.1 GCA_007131555.1 Planctomycetota bacterium
GTGCAGCCCCATTTCCCGATCGTGTGGGAATATCTGGCCCATGACCAGGCTTTCAACATCACCCGCGAATTGAGCGATCCCCAGGAACAATGGGACTGGTATCTGGCTGGCATTGATACCTGTGTGCGGGGCTTCCTGCGCAATCCCGACAGCGACCGCCTCCTGCGTCATCTGGCCTTCACCCTGCACCACAAAGGCGAGCACTTCGCCCAGCGCTGTCTTGAGCATGACTGGTCGGGAGCCCTCAATCCGATCCTCGACCTCTTCGCCCCCGACAGCTGGCGTATCGTCCGGGGCCGGGTGAGCGCTGTCACTGCTCCGGGCCAGGCCACGGTCACGATGGACGACTCCGTAGCCTTGCCGCTGGCGGTCCTGGTGGGTGATGACGAAGGCTGGGCGGCCGGCCTGCTGGATGGCGATGGTCTGCGCCTGGATCCGGGGGCTGATCCCCAAGTGCTGCGCCCTGGAGCCCGGGTGGTGCCGGCCCTGACCCATCTCGAACTGGCCCGCCGCATCTACCATGCCTCGATCCTGCTGCTCGAGCGACGGGGGGAGACCGGCGGCGCCTTCGCCTATGTCCGTCGCTTCCTGCCCATCCTGCGCACCCGCGACGGCTTCCGCCTACGCAACCAGGGGCGTCATCTCGACGCCCTGCATATCTTCATCGACTGCCTCGACGAATGGCAGGCGGTCACGGCCTGGATGGAGGATCCGGCCCACGGCCTCGACGACTTCGAACGGCAACACGCTCGTCACACCGCCGCCCATCATGTCCCGGCCCTACGACGCCAGGCCGCCCATCTGGCCCGGGTTCTGGCCGAAGACCCGGACCAGGGAGAAGCCCTGGCCACGGCCATTGAGGATGGTCACCTGGACCAGGCCCAGGAACTCCTGGCCAGGGGTCGCTGGCGCCGCCAGGCGGCGACCATGCGTGACGGATTGTGGTTCGATGAGTGACACCCTGATCGCCTGCATCGGCAAGCTCAATGCCCTGCATCTGGGCCATTTGGCCCTGGTGAGGGCGGCTGCTGACCAAGGCTGCCCGGTCCTGGTGTCCTTCGCCGACATCGACCAGGTCATGGGCTGGACTCCACGTCAACCCCTGCTCGATCCCGTCGAGCGCCAGCGGATCCTGGCCGACTGGAGCACCAGGATCGGTGCTCCGCTGCGCGAGGAACGCCTGCCCTTCGCCGCCATCCAGCCCCTGGATGCCGGAGTCTTCCTCGACCATCTGCGCCAGCACCTGGGCATCAGCGGCCTGGTCTGCGGCCCGGATTTCCGCTGCGGTCGCGATCGTCATGCCGATGTCACCCGCCTTGGCGAGATGGCGGGCGACCGGGGTCTGAGTCTGGCAGTGGTCGCCCCAACCGTGTACCAGGACCAGCCGATCTCCTCGACCCGGGTGCGCCAGGCGATCAGCGCGGGTGATGTGGCCACCGCCACCGCCATGCTGGGACGCCCCTACCGCCTGCACGGCATCATCGCCCACGGTGATGGCCGGGGACGTCAGCTCGGATATCCCACCGCCAACCTGTCAGATGTGGGCACCTTGCTGCCCGCACCCGGCGTTTACGCCGCCCGCGCCATGAGCGCAGACCTGAACGTGGCCGCCGCAGTCAACATCGGTCACAGCCCCACCGTGGGCCGCGAGCGCGGTCTGACCATTGAGGCCCATCTGCTCGACTGTCAGCTCGACTGCTACGGCGCCCCCCTGGCCCTGGAGCTGATCGAGCGCATCCGCGACGAACAACGATTCCCATCGTTGAACGCCCTCACCCACCAGATCGCTGCGGATGTCGAGGCCGTCCGCCAGGTTCTTGGCCGATGATCTGCTCCTGATCAATACCAGGGCACCTCGAATAATGGGATTGCACTATGAACCACATGATTTATTGAGACTTCGGACACTGGCGCATTTTCGGTCACACCTATGGAATGCGTCATCAGATGTTACCACAGAAGAAGATTCCGATGACAGAGAACGAAATCCCTTAAGACCACAGTCAGACGCATAACGGTACTCGGAGGTCGCTGTTCGCAATTCATACATGATATAGAGAGGCAGTGTTCAGCTTTTTTGAACTACGAATCACGCGAATGGAAACCACAGCATTACATATTTCATATTCATCTCTTCAATTCGCGAGATTCGTAGTTGAAATATGCCTTTATAACCTTCGTGCTCTTCGTGTCCTTCGTGGTCAATAAACATCTCCAGAAATCCCAACCACGATCCCCGGCGATCAGCGCTGCGACATGCCGCTGACGCCGGCGTTGCCACGGTCGTCGATGCTTTCGGCCGCCAGGCCGGCATGGGCGGCCTGGCCACGGAAGTCACTGCGCTCCAGGCGGGCGACATCGTGGGCCTCAAGGGCGTGGGTATAGCAGTCGCGCAGGTCATCACCCCATTCCACGCTGCAATGGCGCAGGGTCACCCGTTCGCTCTGGGCGAGATAGAAGCCGGGGTTGCCATGGACCAGACGCTGGCCCCAGGGAGTGGCCTTGCCCGCCGTCGGCTGGCCGGCGAAGAGATCCATGGCGCAGGGGCGGGGATCCTGCATCCCCCCCGGCCAGGAGCTGCTACGGGCGATGTGGACCTGGACCCCGTCGAACTCGATGGCGTCGGGCCGGCTCAAGGGATAGCCCTGAAGATAGACCCCGTTCTCGCTGCGGCACAGCAGGTTGCGGAAGCGGATGTTGCGCAGATGACCAGGGCGCACCTGGTCGTTGCGCGGCAAAACCGAGACCGCGATCGGCTCCCCCACCCCCCACCAGCCGCCCTCGAAGAGATGGGTCTCAATGACCATGTCGCTGAACAGGATGTTCTCGACGCTACCCTCGTCCCGCAGCTGGATGCCCAGACCACGGTTGGAATTGCGGATGACGCAGGCCTGGAACACGCAGTCGCGGATGTCGCTGACCGATTCCGAGCCAATCTTGATGGCGCAGCTGGTCGAGACCAGGGTACAGCCGGTGACGGTCACGTTCTCGGTCGGACCGTAGGACACGTAGTCACGGGTGGTCTTCAGCACGATACAGTCGTCAGCGCAGGAGATATGGCAGTCGCTGATGCGCACGTTGCGGCAATGATCGGGATCGATGCCATCGCAGTTGGGGAAGTCCAGGGGGTTGTCGATGGTGACACCGTGGACCACGACATCGTCACAGCCGGTGAAGTGGAGGGTCCAGTTGGCGGCGTTGGTGAAGGTCAGATCATGAACCCGCACCGTGCGACAGCCAACCAGGCAGGTCATGGCCGGACGCCAGGGCTGGGTGCGGCAGATATGATCGCCGCGTTCCGTGATGAAGCGCTGGCATCGGCCATCGATGACCCCGCCGCCGGTCAGGGCGATGTTGTCGGCCCCCTTGGCGGTGATCCAGGCCCGTTTGTCCCGTTCGTCCCCCCCCTCGAAAACCTTGGTCGGGTAGTCCTCCAGACGATCTGAGGCCAACAGACGGGCGCCGCGCTCAACATGCAGCTCGACGTTGCCCTTGAGGGCGAAGGAACCGGCCAGATAGCTGCGCCCGGAACTGAGCAGCACCCGCCCGCCGCCGCCAGCGGTACAGGCGTCAATGGCCGCCTGGATGGCAGCGGTATCGAGGGTCGTGCCGTCACCGACGGCGCCATGATCATCAACCCGGTAATCGGTCATTATCATGCCTGTCTGTCATGCTGGGGGCGGCCCCAGGCCGCCCAGGGGTTCACAAGGGCTGGGCCACCAGGGCCCGGATCGGCTCGCGGCCATCGACCTTCAAGGACCAGGCACCGGCCACCGCCGGCACCAGGGCGCATTGCATCGGGGCCAGTTCGATGCCGCCGATGGCGGTGGCCAGATGGCCATAGCCCTCGATGACGATGACGATGCTGCAGCGCCCATGACCACCGCCGACGGTATAGACCGCGCGCCGTTCTTCGAGGGTGAAATAGGGGCAGCTGACCAGCCTCCGGATGTCGCCACCACCGGGATGCTCGTCGAAGCCAACCCGCAGCGGGCCCCACTGGCGGTCGCTGAAATCGATGGTGGCCAGGGATTGTTCGACATGCAGTTCCCGCGCCTGGCCATCCCACAGGCGACCCCAGTCGCTGACCCGCAGGGTGCAGTCGCAGGACTGCTGGACCTCCCAGATCATGGTCCCGCCACCGATGGCATGGACGGTCCGGGCCGGGATGAAGAAGCAGTCGCCGTCAGCGGTAGGAAAATGATTGAGATGACCGGCCACCTCCGGACCCTGGACCGCAGCCGCGAAGGCCTCACGGGTGGTGCCGGGCATGGTCCCCTGATAGAGATGGCCGCCATTGCCGACCACGTACCAGCATTCAGTCTTGCCCCGCTCGGCCAGACCCAGGCTGCGGGCCAGTTCGTCATCAGGATGGACCTGGATGCTGAGATCCTGCTGGGCGTCGATCCACTTGACCAGCAGGGGGAACTCGGAGCCGACATGACGATCGCCGACCACCGCCCGGCCGTGCTCGGCCATCAGGGCATCAAGACCGATGCCAGCCAGCGAACCTTCAGCCACCACCGACATGCCTCGCGCCTGCTGGCTGATCTCCCAGCTCTCGCCGATCGGTCCCGGCGGCAGATCCTGGCGGTAGAGGGCCATATGCCGACCACCCCAGACCAGATGCTGGTAGACCGGCACAAAGCGCACGGGCAGGCGCAAGCCCTGGGCGATATCGCGATCCATGACGGCTCCTTCTGGCAGCATGGCCATCCGCAGAAGGACAATACAGGAGCGCCACCACACACAACCACCGACCCCCGGGCTGCCTCAAGAGACAACAGATATTGATCCGACGCTCCCAGCAGCCATGGCCAACGTAGAAGGTTGGCCCGCCCAGCTGACAGGATTTGACAGGAAGCGTCCCATAGATTGTTAAAATTGACGACGGTCTCCCATCGGCAGAATGCCGGTGTTAA
>SLQH01000362.1 GCA_007131555.1 Planctomycetota bacterium
GGACGTGAGCCACGTCAGCGCGCGTGGGCTCACCTTGTATGGTGCGTCTCATGACGGTCAAGCTGTAGGATTGGCCCGCGAGGCGGTGGGCAGGGGCTGCCTCTGGCAATCACACACCTTGGTTTCCGGATCGGTCCAGGGCTTTGCGTCCCGCTTTTTGATGGGGAACATAGGACAATGGCAGAAGCGCCGAGCTATGGCGTCTCCTGACACGGCGACGTTTCACCTGCTGCACGGGAAAGGCCTATGGAATCCTACAATATGGTGTGGGGCCTGGATATCGGCACCACTGCCGTCAAGGCCGTCAAACTCCAGCGGGTGGCTGACAAGGTCTTTGTGCACGGCTACGCTATTGAGCCGATCGTGGTGAACGACGAGGCGGATCGTGATGAGGCCGTGCTCACAGCTTTGCGCAACCTGTGTGCCCGTGAGGACATGCGCGCGACCCCTGTGGTGGCCTGTCTGTCCGGTCGGCAGATCTTCTCGCGCACCATCAATGTGCCGGTGCTCAATCCGCGCAAAATTGAGCGGATGGTTGAGCTTGAGGCCCGCCAGCAGATCCCCGGCGATTTCAACGAGGTCCTGTGGGGCTATCATCTCTCGCCCGGTGCCGATGGCGCATCCAACGACGTGGCGCTGTTTGCCGCCCGTCAAGAAGTCGTCACCGATCTGACCAGCAAGTGCAAGCGGGTCGGAATCACCCTGGCGGGAATCTCGGTATCGAGCTTGGCGGTGTATAACTTCGTCCAGTACGACCAGGGTTTTGGTCCTGATGAGACAATCATCGTCATTGATGCTGGAGCCGAGAACACCGATCTGGTTATCTATCGCGGTGATTCGCTATGGATGCGCAATCTGGGTATCTCGGGTAGCGACATCACCCGTTCGTTCATGAAGAAGTTCCGGGTATCCTTCGAAGAGGCTGAGAGTCTCAAAACCCAGGTGGCTGACAGTCGTCAGGCCGAACGCATCCTCAAGGTCATTGAGGCCAGCCTGGTCGAACTGGTGGCTGATGTCCAGCGCAGTCTCGGCTTCTACAAGAATCAGAATCCTGATGCGACCTTTGAGAATGTCGTCGTATCCGGTGGCACCTTCAAACTGCCCACCATGGCCCAGTTCATGGCTGATCGCCTGGGCATGGCCATCATCACCTTGATTGAACTGGAGCATATCGAGATCGCTCCGGATCTTGAGCGTGAGCATTTCCTGGAGGACCTGCAAAGTCTTGGTGTGGCCATGGGCCTGGGTCTGCAGGGACTTGGCGTTGCTCATGCCAAGGTCGATCTGATGCCGTCACATCTGCGGTTGCAGAGCCTGTTGCGCACTAAGCGTTGGGCGGCCATCTGCATCTTGTGCATTCTGCCGGTGGCCTTTGCCATCTCCTATCTGATCGAAAAATCGCATCTGGAGCAGAGCGTCAGGGTCATGGCCCGTATTGATGAGCGGGTGGAGCGTAATCGGCAGGACCAGGATCGTCTGGTCGGCAAGCCGCAGGAGATCATCGACAGTCTACGGGAAGTCCAGGCCTTTGCCGGTCATGCCCGGCATGCCGGCTTCTATGCGGAGATCGAGTCGCTGATCATGAGGGTGGTGCAGGACTTCGCCCACAATCAAAGCTATATCGTTGCCACGCGCCGAGGCTCGCCCGAAACAGGCATGAGTCCCTTCGCCCAACCGCTGTATCTGGATGCGCTCAGCATCAGCGATTTCCGGCTGGAGGATGGTCGTTCCGCCTTTGCCCAGTTCGATGTGCCCCGTCGCCTGGAGCTGCGTGTCCGAGTGGGCAGCCAGCGGGTGGCCAATGAGCTTGAGCGTCAGTTGCGTTCGCTGCGCATGACTGAGACCATGTGGCAGGTCCGTCATCCCGGAGAGCCCTTGCCCGATGAGTTGCCGTTGTTGTTCTCTGATCTTTCGGTCACGGGCAGTCCGACGGATACCCAGGAGACCTGGGTCTATCGCGATCCGCATCATTACGATGCCGAAGGCAATCTTGCGCCCATACAGGAAGAACGTCAGATCAGGGTCCGGACCTGGACCTTTGCTGGTACCTTCGGTGGGCCGGGGGCCTGGGGTGGTGGTCATGGAGGGCAACGGTGATGGAGGTCATCAAGTTATATCTGTTCTGGATCATCTGTGCCCTGGTGCTGCTCCTCCAGTTGGTCGTCATGTCGATGATCAGTCCAGAGGCTGCCGGTCAGCCCGGACTGTCTGCGCAGGCTGCCAAGCAGCAGGCTGAACGGGCCTATGGTAGTCAGATCAAGGGCGACCTGCTGCCGCGGGCCCAACGGACCCGCGAGATGCAAGGGCCTCCCAATCCCATTGAGCGTAGCGTCGAACGGATCCAGGAGGTTCTTGACAGCTACACCGTCACCAATACCTGGGGCGATGAGCTGTCCCGGGCCATTGAGCAGCACCGTCAGCAACTGGTCAATATCAAGACTGATCTGGTTGAGCGCTGCGCCTGGCTGCAGGCCCCCTTCATGGAGACGCGTGGTGGCCGGGTGGATGCCGTAGAATGGTACGGCCATTACAAAGATACATCCGCTGCGATCCTGCGGCGCGCCATAGATGGCGGTATCGTGTTGTTGCCTGAGGCATCTCCCAGCGACGAGGCCCTGGCGGAAAGTGAACGGCTACGCTCGGTGATCGGTCTCTATACCGATCCCACAGCCCTGCTCGAAGGGCGCCGTGATCAGGCGGTGCTGCATATGCGCTTGACCAGGACCGTGGTGGAGGCGCTGTTGGATGCCGAAGGTGTTGTCCTGGCCAATCCTCTGCTGTCGTCTGAGCATGGTGACTGGTCCCTGTCCGAGCCGCAGCGGGTCAGATCCCGTATCGTCAGCTGGCAGTGGGAGGAGGCTGGGCGCGGCGGTGAACAGGTCACTCCGGAACATGGTCGGCCCCATCGCTTCACGCTCACCTTGGAAGGGCCGCCAGCGGCCCTGTTGGCTGGAGCTGCGGCTATCGACGCCATCTCGCGCCCTCCTTTTGTGCGCCTTGGCAGTGACTGGCAACGACAGCGGCGCCATTCCGGCGGATCTGATGAGCGTCACGTGTCTCGGGCACTTGACGAGCAGATGCGCCTGCGCCTGCGTTACGTGGCTCTCGATTTCGCTGAATCATTCCGCAATGATCCATCGATCCCCGCATCAGCCTTCGAGGCCAGTGATGTGGTGCCGTCAGGGTCACCGGAGGACGCGCCATGAACATCAAGGCCTTGCTGCTCGCGCACGGAGAGAAGATCCTGCTCGCCCTGGTGGTGTTGTTGTGTGGATGGTGGGTCTACCGCACATCCACGGATGACAGCATCCGTTTCGAAGCGGTCTCCCTGACTGACTTTGATAATGCCATGGCGGCCATTTCCCAGGCTGCTGGAGAGGCTGGGCGGCCGATCTTCCGTGAAGCGGCCCCGGTACCGCGCCATATCCGCGAACGCCTCGCCACAAGTCCACGGGTTCCGAGCCTCAGCCAATGGTTGATAGCCCATCCTGATCTGGATAAGGCCCAGGATGATGGTCCCACAGCGCCCAGTCGAGTGGTTGTCTACGAGATCCTGACGCCACGCCTCCAGGTCCGACCTCGGGTCGGCTCCTTTGAGATGACCATCAACCTGCCGGAATCCGAACGCGCCCCTGGGCGCCATGATGATGATCAGGTCCGCATCAAGGATGGCGCCCGGGTCAGCTGGGAGCGTCATGTCGGGTTTCCAGTGCGCAACCATGCCCGCTGGCATAGCGTGTTGTTGGAATATGCGATTGGTGAGGACGAGCAGGAACTGACCTGGGAGCCGGTGGTGACGCCCACGACGCCCCAGGGTCGGCTGCCCCTCCTGACAGAAACACGGCCAGAAGGGCGTTCGTTCACGGTGACGGTCAGTGGGGTTGAGGAGTGGGCCCGCTATCATTTCCGGGCCCGTCTGCTGGTCGAGGCCACGGGCTTTGAGTCTGGCCAGGGGCCTGAGGTCCATCCTGAGCGTCCGCGAGAGGTGCTGGTCTTGTCACGCCCGCTCGATCAGTGGCCGACCAGTGATGAGCATTTCGATGATCTGGCCGGTTTTCAGCGGGCCCAGAATCTTCATCAGGCTGCTGCTCGTCAGCGGGATGGCCTGTTTGTCGGGCGGCTCAGTGCCACTGAGAGTCATCGCGCCCCATCGACGGTTGCCATCTGTCTGGTGTTCGCTCGTGCGCCGATGATGGAAGGTGAGCCGAAACGGGCCCGTTTCCTGGTCAAGCGCAAGATCGAGGATCGTCGTACCGGTAATCAGGCTTGGACTCCGGCGGAGCGATTCGATGTCGAGCTTGGCGATGCGCTTGGCCAGGACAATGTCACCATTCAGGATCCGTTCCGTGAGAATGCGCGAACGGTGGTGGATTTGCGTACGCCCTTTGAGGTCGAGTCGGTTGATCCTGACGCGGAGCGGGTGTTCTACTATGAGGTGCGCCATCGGCGGACCATGGCCGAAGACGGCACCATCGGCGAAGCCCGTTTCCAGATCCAGCCCTTCACCAGGCGTGTTGGTCAGGTGGTGCTGCGCAATACCCAGGCCAATCTCTCGGTGCCGTATCTGTCGGTGCAACGTATCCCCACACCCCCTGAGCGTCCTGGCTTCTATTATTCGCCCGCTCGTCCAGGACGTGATGAGTCCCAGGAGTTTGAGGAGCGTACTGATGACTTCGTGCAACCGCAGGCCGCGCCGCCCGCCCCGGTGTTGCATGAGGATGAGGAACGTGCCGTGTTGCGTCGCGTGTCACCGGTGCCGGTGATCCCATATGATCGCATCCAGTTGCCGTATGTTGAGATGCCTGATGGCAGGGTCCTCTACTACGACACCATCAACAATCAGGTCATTGAGGCCTATCTTCCCCGCTATGGACAAGAGACGACAGGAATAGACGAGCAAGACGAGGACA
>SLQH01000504.1 GCA_007131555.1 Planctomycetota bacterium
TCGCAGGACGCACGGGTGTCCGGCGAGAAAACCCTCGGCCCCGTCCACCCGGCGCACCACACTGATCGCCCTGGGGAACACGGTCGTGGACCGGACGATAGGGTTGTTGGCGGGGCGCGTGTGTATCATATCTGACTCCTGTCGCTGAGCTGCAATCTGCAGCATCCGGGGTGAAAGAGGCCCGGACCGGTCAGGAATCCGCCTGTGCCGCCGTGGGGAAATTATGATACCGCTGGCCAGAACGAGGCAAGGGAGCGGCGGTTCCCCAGGTCGGTTTTCGTCATGGCTCGCCGTAGGCCCCGATATGCTCCAGCGGGATCTGCCGCCAGGGCGGCAGCAGTGGGCGCAGGTCTTGCGGTTGATCGAGTGCGGCCTGGGGAAGGGTCTGATTGGCGAAGCGTACGACGCCCCTGCCCCAACGCGGTCCGACGAGCGACAGGTTATCAAGTAAATAGTTATTGCCACCGTCGAGCAACCGCGGAATCAGCGGATGGGCTTTGGCCCAGGCCTCGGAACGCCAATCGGCGTTGGCCAGGGCCCAGCGCACGCGGGCATGGCGCTGGTTCACGCGACCGCTGCTACCAGACACCAACCTATGACCATTGATCAGGATGTTGCCCTCGATGTGGTTGTAATTGCCCCGGTTGATCTGCACGGCGCCGAAGCCGCGTCGCGAGGCAGTACGAAACAGGTTCTCGTAGGCCATGAAACCGCTCATCCAATCATCATAGCGGATGGCAGCGGCACCGTAGGAAGCACTGGCGGTGATGGCCTGAAAATCATTCCAACGGATCACGTTGCCCCGCAACAGGGGATTGGCCCAGCAGTCGATCACGCCCTGATCACCGGACTCATACAAACAGTTTTTGAATACGTTCAACTCGATCAGGCTGGCTGAGGACTCGATACGGATGGCGCTGCTGGGGATGTTTTCGAAATGACAGTGGCGCACCGTGATCCCCCGCCCCTCCATCATCAGGGCCGGGGTATAGGTGCGGTCGATGCGCGACAGGTTGCCGATGCGGCAGTTCTCGATCAGGGTCTCGCCGGCGTCGAGCTGCTGCCAGGATCCGGAGAGGAGGTCCAGGCCATTGCGCCCCATGCTGGTGATGGTGCAGGAGTGGACCAGCAGGCGCTTGCCACCATCGTAGCGTAGCCCCATGCCGGAGGCGTTGTGCAGTTCGAGTCGGGCGAGGAGGATGTCGGAGCAGTTCTTCAGGTCCAGGATGTCGCCGCGGAATTCGCGCAGGTGGAGATCGCGTACGTGCAGATGGTCAAGCCCCTCGGCGCGCAGGAATCCGGTGGCGACCGAGAGCGAGCAGGTGGCCGGATCGAAGCCCTCCGGGGGCAGCAGGTAGAGGCGCCCGGCGGCGGCGTCCAGTTTCCATTCGCCGGGCTGATCCAGTTCGGACAGGGCGTTGACCACCCGGGCCTGACTGCGACGGAAACCGTAGCGGTTGACCGGGGGCACCAGATCAATAACCCCGTCATCACGCACGGCGGCAACCTGCTCCCAGGCATCCGACCAGTCCCAGTACCAGTACCCGTGCAGCCACAGGTCGGTCTCGCCGCGCCAGCGCAGGCGCCGGGCCAGCTCCTCCGGGTTGGTCGGGGCCTGGGTGGGATTGATGGTGGTAAACCCCCGATCCGGCCAGGCGGCCAGGGGCTGCGGCCGGCCGGCGATGAACAGCTCCGGCACCGGGAAGGAGAGGAAGGTGCAGTGGCGGCCCTCGGGAATCTTCTGGTCCGGCAGTTGGGCCCGCATGCTGCTATGGCCACCGCCCAGTATGATGGGCCCCAGGTCATCGATGCCATGGGCGCGCAGATCGCAGACCAGCACCCGATCGCGGCTTGATGCTGGCAGTCGGGCGCGCACGGCCTCGTCGCGCAGCGGTTGCCAGCGCTCCAGGAGGGTGCTGCCATAGATTTCGGCTGGCTGCGCGGGGTCGAGCGAGGCGATGACTAACGGTGCCTCAGGGCGGCCGGCGTCAGCGGCAGTCAGGCTGACCGGCGCCGCCACCCGGTAACGGCCAGGAGCAAAGAGGATGTGGATGGCCTGCTGCGGATGCGCCGCGCGATGACGGCGGGCGAGGGTGAGAGCAGCCGGCAGATCGGCGGCATCCCGTTGGGCGCCGATGACGATCCGGTGGGCGTTGGTCGCCAGCGGAGGAATCGGTGTGCGCCGCAGGCCCGGATGGGGCTCGCCGGCCAGCACCGCGCGCAATTCCTCCGCCGCCACAGCGTGATGCTCGGGGATGTAGTCCAGGGCTTCCAGCCGGGTCAAGGCGGCCAGGGCGGCTGCCCGGTCGTCGGCGGCCTGGTGTGCTCGCACCAGGCGCAGGATCAGCAGCGGACGCATGGGCGCCGCTACCTCAGGCAGTTCTGCCAACAGGGCCTGGTACCCGGCGGCAGCCTCAGCCGGGGCCCCGGCCTGCCAACGGGCGTCGGCGGCAATCAGGGCCGATTCCACGACGGTGAGGGGTTGGTCGGCAGCTCCAAGCACTGCCCCACTGACGATAAGGCAGGCGATGAAGAGGTGTCTGGTCATGAGGTTCTCCTGTATGGTGGTCATCAGAGAGGGATGGATGGTCAGGACCCGATCCTGGCCAATACCAGCACCAGGACGGTGAGCAAAACGGCAACGCCGGCGGCAATGGCCATGCCCCACAGATCGTAGCGCGCCAGACGGGTGAACTCCCAGTTCGACCGCGGCCAGAGTTTGTGAGGCAGGGTCGAGGCCGGATCGGCCTGGGCCGCCGCCAGCGCGGCAGCATCGGTCTCCCGGTCCTCGTCCACTGGCAGGCGCATCTTGGCATAGAAGCGGTCCAGATGGTCGGTCGGCATGGGGGCAGTGAGTCTGCCCACGCCGATCACCAGAACAAAGGGCAGCAGCAGGCGTATCAGCAGGCTGATGGCCTCGACCTGGGGTGGTTGCAGCCGTTCCAGCTTGATGCCGAGCAGGTGCAGCAGGACCAGTTCGACCTTGAAATACCCGGCCCCGTACAATCCCTGATCGTCCTGGCGGAGGCCCTCATCCCAGAACACCGCCCGAGAGGTCGCCGCGGTGGTGATGGTGAACGGTTCACCGAGGCGCAGCGGGAGTGGGGCCTCACGGTCTGCGGTGCTGGCCTCCTCCAGCCGTTGCCAGGCCAGGATCTCCTGGGCGCGCTGGGCCACATCACGTTCGCTCGCCCGATAGGTCCGTTCCACGGGCGGGGTGCGGGTTTCCAGCAGCAGGGCAGGGGAACGTCGCAGTTGCGGCCAGAATAGGGCCACCGCCAAGGGGATCCCCAGGCTGAGCATCAACATGGTGCCCATGGAGGCCCACACCGCCACGGTATTGGTGCGCCGCCACAGGAAGCCCATGAGCATCGCCGGGCCGCAGGCCAGGATGATGAAGGCCATGATCTTCCACAGCCGGAAGATGTTGGTGCCGCTGGCCACTGCGGCCAGAGCTACGGCTACCGCCCCACAGATGTACACCGCCCCCAGGATGCGGCCGACGGTGATGTAATGGTGATCATCACGACCCGGGCGCAGCGGTTTGTACAGGTTGCTGGTGAGCAGACCCGAGACGGTCATCATATGGGTGTCGGCAGTGCTCATCAGGGCAGCCACCAGGCAGGCCATCATCAGCCCCACCAGACCGACCGGCAGCAGGCTGCGGATGGCCATGCCCCAGAGCAGGTCGGGATCGCTGACAACGCCACCGAACAGGCCGAGAATGAACAAGGCCAGCAGCATCCAGAAGACCATACAGGCATACTTGATCATCGAACCGGTCATGCCGCCATAGCTGGCGATGCGATCGCTACGCGCCGCACCGCTGACCACCAGGTTGTTGGAGAAGGCGATGTTGCCGGCGGCCGAGATCAGCAGCAGGATCAGGATATTGTACCATGTGAACTCAACCCAACGGGGCGAGCCGAAGATCTCGAACATCGATTCCGGCAGGATGCGGTGGATGGCCGAGAACGCCCCCAGGGGGCCGCTGGTGCCGGCCGCAGCATTGAGCTGGTACATGGCACAGGGGATCAGCAACAAGGTCAGGACCAGGATGAACATGCTCTGCATGGCATCGGTCAGCACCGCGGCGGCCAGGCCGCCACCCAGCGCGTAAAGGATGACGAAGCCAGCGATGACAAGGATCAGCAGATTCTGATCGATGTGGCTGAAATGCCGACGCGGGGCCAGGCGGCGCAAGTGCTCGAGCTCCTGGACAGCGTCGTGGCCAAGCAGGTGCAACGGGGTGGTTTCGAGGGTTTCCAGGCGTTGTGCTTGGCTCAGTTCAGCCAGTTCCGTAACTGTCAGCGCGGCCTCCGGCTTCTCGGCCACTGCGCAGACCGTCTTGGACAATGCGAAGAGGGCCATGCCGCCGACCAGGATGAACATCGCCGCCTGGGTGATGGCGTACAGGGCGGCCAGACCACGACTGCGGAAGCGGTCGACAAAGTAATCGGCCATCGACATCAGACGCAGGCGGCGGAGCCATTTGGGAAACAACCAGGCCAACGGGCCACCGACAATCCCCCCCAGGATTGAGGAGAAGGCGGCGGCCAGACCGTTGACGCCGACCATGGACGTGGTCTGCACCGCCGATTCGGTGCTGGTCGCCTGCCCGAACTGCGAGAAGGTCTGGAAGAAGCGCCCGAAGCGCCGCCCGGCCAGGAAGAAGTCCTCCTGGTTGTGAACCCGCTTCATGGCCCGCCAGGCGATGATCAGAACAATGACGAAATAGACCGCCATCACCACGAGGTCGAGAGGGTGCAGGCCGAACATGAGGCGTCTCCGGGATTATGGCCTACGAACCCAGAAACCGTTCGGTCAACCGCCGATGCCAGGCGGCATCCTGCCAGTTGGCGAACTGGGGTTGGACGTAGTTGTGCGGGGTCCAGCCCCACA
>SLQH01000375.1 GCA_007131555.1 Planctomycetota bacterium
ATGCCATCGCCAATCCCGGCGATGGCGGTGGTCAGACCCGGTCCGGCCATGCCCAGGAAGTCGCCCGCCAGGGCCTCTGGTGAGCCGCTGGGGTCGCTTGGTAGCCACGGGGTGCCGCGTCCGGTACCCCAAACCACGGTGCCATCACTGCGACTGCTGCGCCCCAGCAGACCCCAGTTGACGCCGAGGTTCCTGGCGGCTTCGTTGCTGACCTCGACGAACTTGGTCTCGATCATGACCATTGCCGAGTTGTAGTCGAGGGCATGCAGCAGACGCTCCACCTCGGCAATGGCGGCTGGGGTGGATTTGACGTAGAGCGAGTTCGATTTGCGCTCCAGGTAGTATTCACTGCCGTCTGGCCAGTGGATGAGGTTGGGGATGTTGTTGAGGAAGCGTTCCAGGTCGCTCTCGTTGTCATCGCCGCCGCTTGGCAGGATATTGGGGGCTCCGCCTCCGTCATTGCTGCCGCCTGAGACCTGCCGCCGCCGGAGGACATTGGTCAAGCCCGACCGCAGTCGGATGATCCGGGTCACCAGGATCGGATTCTCGCTGTTGGTGATGTACACCATGCCGCTGTGATAGTTGAAGTGGACGTCTACCATGCGTTGCAGGACCGACAGGATCTGCTCGACGCTGCGATCCACCAGATAGGCCGAGATCGAGGTGTTCGGCAGGGCCCCGTCGATGACGATGTAGTCGAGGCCGGCGAAGGCGAAGAGTTCCTCCAAGACGTCGGTGATGGTGGCATCCTTGTAGTTGAAGGCGGGCACCGTGAGGGCCAGACGGCGTTGCAGGGCCTGCCGTTCCAGGGCCTCGATGTCTTCATCAAAGATCAGCACCGGGCGTGGACGGG
Organism: Planctomycetota bacterium; assembly: GCA_007131555.1. GTDB lineage: Bacteria > Planctomycetota > UBA11346 > UBA11346 > UBA11346 > SLQH01. Next base: position 854 of record SLQH01000375.1, read on the forward strand.
GGCTTGGAGCCCGCGGCATCATGGCGCTCTCGCCGATCTCCACGTCGATCTCGCCGCGCCGCCGGGCCCGCTCGCGTCGCAGGGTCTCGGCTTCGTTGCGATTGATCTCATTGAGGAGGCGATCAAGGAGGATCATGGCCGGCTTGGCATCTTCGTAATCAAGGACGATGCGTTCGCACAGGTCGATGGCCTGGGTGAACCGTTGCTCATGGATCAGGTGTTCGACGGCCCGCAGGCCCCGAATCACCGGCAACGAGGCCCGCGCCTTGGCTGCTTCGTAGTCGGGGTCGCCAAGGATCATATGTTTCTCTTCGACCCGTTGACGCAGCAGTTGGCGAGTCTCGGATCGGCGCATCTCGATGCGGATGCTCAACTGCAGACGTTCCGCGACGGGATCATCAGGATACATGTTGCGATAGGCGTCCACCAGGGTCAGGGCGGTCTCCAGATCACCACGGATAGCCTCGATGCGGGCCCGGGCGATCAGCAGGTGCTCCTGTTCGGGCTGGGGCTTGCGCGGACTTGGTTCGGCGACCTCATTCGACCCGGCCGATTGGCCCTCTGACACTGGAGCCTCGTCGGCTGCGGCCCATGGCAGGCATCCGGCGGCAGCACAGAGCAGCAGTCGACACATGAGACGGGACATGGCGGGCATGTGGCACCTCTGGTACGCGTACGTTGTCAGACCGTCCCGGCAGGGCTGTGATTCCCTGCCTCTGGCCTGGCCGGGGCTTGTCCCGGCATCGTGGGGAATGAAGATGGCCTTCAGGCACTATTCGGCCCACCAGTGGCCCGATGAGTGCTAAGACGTCATCTGTCGCTGTTATCTTTCTGTTTGAACTGGAGAAGTCCATGACCAAGCCCCGCACCGTACTGTGGGATGACCATCAGGCCCGGAAGGCTCGGATGATCGACTTTCACGGCTGGCAGATGCCCTTGTCCTATGCCGCTACCCAGGTCGAACATGGAGCCGTGCGTCAGGCATGGGGGGTGTTCGACCTCTGCCATATGGGCCGCCTCCGGGTCCAGGGACCTGGTGCGAGCGCGTTCCTGGAAACCCGCGTGAGTCGTAAGCTGTCTGATATGGCCGATATGCAGGTCCGATACGGCCTTGTTTTGGCACCCGATGGGACGGTAGTGGACGATTGTCTGGTGACCCGTGAAGGGCTTGATGAGGCTGCGCAATCCTGGCATGTCGTCGTCAATGCCGCCAATCTGGAGACTCTGCGTCGAGCCTGGCAGGACGCCGGTGAGGGGGTCTTGGTCAGCGATCTGTCGGCCGAGCAGGCCATGATCGCGGTCCAGGGACCGCAGGCGGCCGTTGCCTTGGCCGATGTGGGCCTTGATGGGCGGCATCTGCGCATCTATTCCGCCTGCGATCTTGGCGACCTGCGTCTGAGCCGGACCGGATACAGCGGCGAGGACGGCTTTGAGTGCTTCCTGCCGACCGCCCAGGCCCCGGCTCTCTGGCGTCGTCTGATCGCGGCCGGAGCCCAGCCCTGTGGCCTGGGTGTGCGCGACATCCTGCGCCTGGAAGCCGGGATGCCCTTGTACGGTCAGGAACTGGACCGTCATCATACCCCGATTGAGGCCGGGCTTGATTTTGCGGTGGCTCGCGACAAGCCCTTCATCGGCTGTGAGGTTTGTGCCCGGCAACGCCAGGACGGTCCGCCCCGGCGTCTGGTCGGCTTGCGCGGCGAGGGTCGGCGCTTGGCCCGGACCGGCTATCCGGTGTTGCATGATGATCAGCAGATCGGGGTGATCACCTCTGGTACCATGTCGCCATCTTGCGGGGCGGTCATCGCCATGGCCTATGTCGAGACCGCCCATGCCGCTGTTGATACCCCGGTGGCGGTCGACATACGTGGTGCCCCAGAGCCCTTCCGCATCGTGTCGCTCCCCTTTTATCGTCGGTCGAGGACCGGCTCATGAGCCTGCCGTCCATCGCCCAGCTCCAGGCCTTGCTGGCCGTAGCTCGTTGTGGCAGCTTCTCAGGGGCCGGTCGGGATATCGGGCTGTCGCAGTCAGCCCTCAGTCGTCAGATACTGGCCCTTGAGGACCGGGTTGGCTCCCGGCTTTTTGATCGTCTGGGGCGGCGGGCCGTGCCGACAGCGGCCGGCGCCTTCCTGATCGCCCGCTCCGGCCCCCTGGTGGCTGAGCTGGAGCGGACCCTAGGCCGCCTGGCAGCGCCTGGACAAGGGCCGGACAATCGTCTGCGGATCGGCACCAGCAATAGCCTGGCGGTCCAGGCGATGCCGGCAGTGCTGAGCAACCTGAGTCGTCGTCATCGCAGCCTGGATCTGCAACTGGTCTGTGCCGCTGATGACGAACTGGCAGGGATGGTCAGTGACGGCCAGATTGATGTGGCGATTGTTGACCAGGATCAGCAGGGTCAGGGTCTGCGGGTCGACGAACTGTGGAGCGAGGCCCTGCATCTGGTGCTTCCGGCCGGCCATCCCGGTCGCAGTCGCAGCATCACCAGTTATGCCGGTGAACGTTTCCTGTTGCCGGACGAACGGCATGTGGTGCGGCGTCTGTTGGATGCCCGTCTGCTGGCCGAGCGGCGGCGGGTCCAGGTGGTGGCCAGTTACACTGACATCAGCGTCATCAAGGCCCTGGTGGCGGCCGGTCTCGGTCTGAGTCTGCTGCCGGCCTCGACAGTCCGGCAGGAGACCCGGTCCGGACAATTGGCAGCATGGCCCCTGGTTGATATGCCCGTGCAGCGACAGATTGTCGCCATCAGCGATCCGCGTCGCGAGACCAGTCCTGCCCTGGGCGATCTGCTGAGTTTGTTGCGGGGGTGATTGATGCGCACCCCGGCGGAGTTGGATCAGGTTCACCACAAAGGGCGCAGAGAGCACAGAGGAAGAGGACGGCAGAGGTCGCACAATACTTTCTATAGCCGCCAGTCGCCAGTCGCACGTCGACAGCCGGATGTGCAATGACTGCAGCACCGTGGCCCCAGGTGGTCGAGACAGCTGTTGAGTCCGGACCCGACCCGGCCACGGCAGTGATCAAGTGGCGCCTGCGTCTGCACGATGGCCATCACATTGAGGCCGTCCGTCTGCCCATGGGGCGGGGCCGGGCCCATCTGTGCATCTCCACCCAGGTCGGTTGCCGCATGGGCTGTGTGTTCTGCGCCAGCGGTCAGGGTGGGCTGGTGCGCAACCTCAGTGCTGAGGAGATCGTGGCCCAGGTGCGTCTGGGGCGGAGGGCTTGGCCAGACATCACCCGGGTGGTGTGCATGGGCATGGGCGAAGCGCTCGACAACCTGTCGGGCCTGCTGCCAGCCCTGCAGCGCTTGACGGCCAGTGATGGTGAGGGTCTGGCCCGCTCGGCCATCACCGTCTGTACTGCCGGTCATATACCGGGTCTCGCAGCCCTCGCCGAACTGGGCTGGAAACGGCTTGATGTCGCCGTCAGCCTGCACAGTGCCCGTGATGTCCTACGGCGGTCATTGTTGCCGGTCATCGCCCGGCGTTGGCCCCTGGCGGCCCTGCAGGAGGCCTTGCTGGCCTATCGACCCCGGCCCAACTTCCAGTACTCCATCAACTTCATCCTCCTGCCGGGGATCAACGATGCTCCCGCCGAGTTCGAGGCCCTGGCCGCCTTCTGCGCCCCCCTGGGCCGGGTGATGGTCAAGCTGCTGCCCTATAATCCCGGTATGACGGCGATCACCCACGCGCCCAGTGAAGCCGAGATCACCGCCGCCGTGGCCGGCCTACGCGCCGTCGGTCTGCCAGTCCGCCGACGGGTCATCAAGGGCCGCAGCATCATGGCCGCCTGTGGACAACTGGCGGCGCGACCGTGACCGAGCCGAACAAAAGAGGTGGATGACATGTGTACAATAATCATTCCGTCAATCGCTTTGATGGTGTGGATGGCCGTATCCGTGTGTCTGTGGAGATTGACCAGGAGTATCTGGTATTCTGTGGTCATTTTCATAGCAGAGGGCTTGTCGTGGTTCATGTATCAGCCATCATACAATGAATGGGTGATGGAGCGGTTCCGTATCTTCATCATCATGGCC
>SLQH01000430.1 GCA_007131555.1 Planctomycetota bacterium
CCATCGGTCGCAAGGGATTCCCCTTCGCCTACCTCGAACTGCGCGAAACGGGGGCCGCCAGCCTCGGCTTCCATGGTGATGTACGCTTTGCCCAGACCCACTGGAGTGATGCCTTCGGCCGTATCGAAGTGCCGTGGCTACCCCACGGCCTATCGGGGGTCGGCAATCGGATATTCCTCACCGTGCCCTACTCCTGGCATGCCGATGGCCGTCTGAGCCATGTCTTCACCCGTGGACGACGTCAGACGGCGGGCATCCAGAATGAGGGTTTCGCGGTACATGGCTCACCACGTGACATGCGCCTTGAACTGTTCGCCGCCGAGGCCAGTGCCCTGTACGGCCTGCATCATCCCCGCACCTTCGGCCTCTTGTCGACAGTCAATATCCTCGCCGCCAGCCGTGACTCGGCACCAGACAATGCCCATGTCGAAATTGATCGTGGTGCCGCAGCCATCTTCGCCCCTCCTGGCGTACGTCTGCGTGTCCTGGCCCGTCAGGGCTCGACCGGCAACGATATGGCCTTGCTGGGAGACCACTTGCACTCCGAGGACTTCCTCGGCTTGCGGCCTGGGGGACTGCTGTCCACCAAGCCCCTTGAAGTCCTCGCTGAACAGCCAGGCCCCATTGCCGTTGACGCGCAACGATTCCCCCTGCCAACAGCCCTGGCAGCGGCTGAGGACCGCTTCCGCATCTGTCATGTGCGTCTCGATGATCTCCAGCAATACGGCGTCAATCCGGAACGTCTCTGGGCTCTGCATGCCCATGCCCAAAGCCATCTTGACGTCGCCAAGCAGGCCGCCCAGGACGGGCACGTCGCCACCAGCGAAGGTGCCGCCCTACGGGCCTGGTCCCTGTCCAACCGGGTCTATCCGGCCCTCCTGGAGGTCGCCAATGATGTCGTCTACGGCCTGGTGGTGATGCTGATCCTGGCCATCCCCTTTGCCGTGATCTGTGAACGACTCTTCGTCAGTGCCAACACCATCTTCGGCAAGGTGCTCGGCTTTGGCGGCTTCTTCATCGCCTCTTTCCTGTTCTTCTTCTTCTTCCACCCGGCCTTCAGCCTGGCCGTCACGCCTATCATCATCTTCCTGGCCTTTGCCATCATCGTCATGAGCGCCCTGGTGATCTTCATCATCTACAAGCAGTTCGAGACCTCGATGGCCCAGATCCGCCTGCGCGGGCTCGGCACCCATACCGCCGATGTCAACCGTCTCGGCACCCTCCTGGCCACCGGCCAACTGGGCATCAGCAACATGCGCCGTCGCCCCATGCGCACCTTCCTCACTGCCACCACTGTGGTGTTGATGGCCTTCATCCTCCTGACCTTTGCCGGCTTCGGCAGCCGCTCCGGCATCCGTCAGCAGGACCGCGAACTGTCCCCGGTCTACAACGGCGTCCTGTTGTCCAATCCCGGTTGGATGAGCCTGGGCGATCATAGCGTGGAACGGGTGCGACGCAGCTGGGGGCAGGATCTCCAGGTCTTCACCCGACGCTGGCTGGTCACCGACGGCAACGCCCCGCAGATCGACATCGCCAGCAAGGACGGCGGCGAACCGGCTCAGATCTACGGCATCGTCGGTGTTGAAGAGCACGATCCGACCACTGTTGACCGCAGCTTGATCCGGGTCTGGCAGGACAACGGCACCACCCACGAAGCCCGGGGCTTCGGGGGTGAGGATGACTGGTTGTTCCTCCCTGATCGCATCATTGATCGCATCGGCCATGCACCTGGCGATCATATCCTGTTCCGGGGCCTACGCCTGCGTCTTGGTCGAATCGACCTGGATGGCCGTTATGCCTATGACCGTCTCAGTCATCTCAACGGTGACCCATTCACCCCCCTGGCTGGTGCCGACCTGGACGAGGAACAGCGCAAGCACTTCGAGGAGATGCAGCGTCAGGCCGAGGAAAGCGGTGAGGCCGCCACCCTTGAAACCCTGTCCCTGACCCATCTCGCCGCTGATCAGATCGGAGTCGCCAGTGCCGCCACCCTGGCCCGTCTGGGCGGCGAAGTGCGCTCAATCGCACTCATCCCCTGGACCGAAGAAGCCCGGCAGCGTCAGAGCGATCCCCAGCGCTACCGATTGGAGATGGCCATCGACCTCGATCGCCTCGCCGAAGACATCGCTGATGAACTGGCCATGAGCATCCATCTCGGCAACAAGGGCCGGACGGTGATGATGACCGCCGTTGGTCAGCTGTCCCTGGGCGGTCTGGCTGATGTCCTCATCCCCCTGATCCTGGGCGGCATGATCATCTACTCGACCATGCTCGGTTCGGTGGCCGAACGCGGCAAGGAGATCTTTATCTACAGCTCGCTCGGTCTGGCCCCTTTGCATGTTGCCGCCCTGTTCCTGGTCGAAGCCGCCATCTACGCCATCATCGGCGGCATGGGCGGATACATGATCGCCCAGATGATCATGTCCGGGATCGGTCTGATGGCCGACCTGGGCTTGGTGGCCAGCCAGCCGGACATCAACTACTCCAGCTTCACCGCTGTGATCACCATCCTCATGGTGATGGCCACGGTGCTGCTCTCGGCCCTGTATCCGGCCTGGGTGGCTTCCAAGGCTGCCAATCCCGGCACCGAGAAGGGTTTCAAGGTTCCAGCCCCGGTGGGCGATGATCTCAACATCGAGTTCCCCTTCACCGTCGCGGCCCGCGATATCCGCGGCCTGCTGGCCTTCCTCAAGGCCTTCATGGACACCAATACCGAGACCTCGACCGGCAGCTTCACGGCGGCGAATACCGTACTGACCGCCGAAGGCACTGTCTTCAGCGTCACTGCCAAGACCTGGCTGGCCCCCTTCGACCTGGGCATCAGCCAGACCTTCTCGATGACCGCCCAACCGACCGAAATGAAGGCCATCTACAGCGTCCACATCGCCATGCACCTGTTATCCGGTCAGCGCAGTGCCTGGCGCCGGGTGACCATCCCCTTCATCGCTGAACTGCGGCAGCAGTTCCTGGTCTGGCGCACCCTGGACGATGAGACTACCGATCGCTATCGGGCTGCAGGTGGTGACCAGGAGGCCCAGCAACGGGTCGCGGAACGCGAGGCCAAGGAACGCGAAGCCAAGAAGGCAGCGCCCAAATTCGGCCATACCCCATCGCCTGATGACGACACTGCCCAGGATGATTCCAGTAAGGATCAACCATCTGACCAACCACCCACGACGGACACCCCGTCGCCTGCTGAGGGAGGCCACGCATGAGCAGGGCCCTCGCTGACAAGGAACTCAACCAGTACCGCGACCTCATCCAGCCGCCGGGTCAATTCGACGAAGGATTCACTTGGCGGACTGTTCTCGGCACCCTGTTCGTCGGCGTCATCATGCTGCCGGCGGCCATGTACATGCAGCTGATGATCGGCGGCGTGAGTCTGGGGCCGGCGGCCCGCTGGGTGACGGTGATCCTGTTCCTGGAGATCGCCAAACGAGCCCGCAGCTTCCTCAAGCCGGCCGAACTGCTGATCTTGATGAGCCTGATCGCGGCCTTCGTCGGGAATACCCCGATTGAAGGGTTCTTCTGGCGACAATACATCGTCCAATCCGATGCGGCCCGCTCTTTCGGACTCGATAATGCCTTCCCTGACTGGTACGCGCCATCGTCACAGGAAGTCCTCGATCAACGCAATTTCTTCCATAGTGCCTGGTTCATCCCCCTGTTGTTGCTGTTCCTACAGCGTTTTGTCGATCAATGGGACAGCTTGATCCTCGGCTATGGCCTGTTCCGCCTGACCAGCGATATCGAAAAGCTGCCCTTCCCGATGGCACCTATGGGCGCTTCCGGCATCCTGGCCCTCTGCGAAGACACCACTGCCCGTGATGGCTGGCGCTGGCGGACCTTCTCAATCGGTTCCTGTCTGGGCATGATCTTCGGCCTGGTGTACATCGGCATCCCGACCATCACCGGTGTCTTCCTGGATCAACCCTTCCAGATATTGCCGATCCCCTGGTTGGACACCACCCAGAACACCCAGGAGATCCTCCCGGCCACCGCCACCGGCATCAGTTTCGACCTCACCAACTTCTTCTTCGGCATGGCCTTCCCCTTCTTTGCCGTGCTGGGGTCTTTCATCGGCTTGATCGTGACCTTCATCGCCAATCCGCTCTTGTACGATGCCGGCATCCTCCATACCTGGACGCCGGGCATGAGCACGGTCGATACCCTGTTCGCCGATAATATGGACTTTTATCTGTCCTTCGGCATCGGCCTGTCGCTGGCCGTGGCCATCATCGGCCTCATCCAGACCTTCAGCCGACTGGGCAAGGCCAAACACGCCAAGATCGGCCTTGATAGCCCCAGCAAGCCCAGTCCGGTCAAGCCCCAGGGCGTTGCCCGTGGCGATATCCGTACGGTGTTCGTGATCCTGGCCTATGTCCTGGTCTCAGCCTTCTATATCACCGTCGCTGGTATCCTGTTGGAATGGAACTTCGGCCCCGGTCAGGCCCTGTTGTGGGTCATGATCGGCTTCGCCCTGATCTATTCGCCCTTCATCAGCTATACCACGGCCCGCCTCGAAGGCTTGGCCGGACAGGTCATCAGCATCCCCATGGTCAAAGAGGCAGCCTTCATCCTGTCGGGCTACCGCGGCATCAACGTGTGGCTGCTGCCGGTCAGTTGGCACAACAACTATGGTACCGATGTCGCCCAGTATCGGATTGCTGAGCTGGTCGGCTGCTCGTTCCGTTCAATCTGGAAGAGCCGGGCCTTGATCGGCTGATCCGGGCTGGCTACACGCTTCTGGGCCTGCAAACCTATTTCACTGTGGGCCCGAAAGAGGCACGCGCATGGACAATTACCGCGGGCACACTGGCCCCACAGGCAGCCGGCGTCATTCATGGTGACTTTGAACGCGGCTTCATTCGGGCCGAAAC
>SLQH01000556.1 GCA_007131555.1 Planctomycetota bacterium
AGGAGTCTGTAAGGGATAGCGACCGAGCACAAGCGCAGGGCATTTTCGAGTCCCGATTTCGTCGAAAACCGCAGTCATAGCCGTAGCTATGGTGAGGTTTTCGCCGGATAGGGGCCGAAAAGGCCAAGCCAGGCGATGTGTCAGTCTATCCCTTACAGGCTCCTAGCCAGATCGGCGGCACGGCGCCCGCGCTACGACTCGTTCGATTGGGCCTGAGTGGTTGCCCGAAAACACGTCACCGACTCTCATCTGCCCACGGTCAGTGGTCCGCTGCTTCTCCCGCGCCCTTGGGTACCCGGATGTCTTCGACCATGTGCTGGATGTGCTCTGGTGGCGGCTTGGTGTGCTTGGCCACCACCAGGGCTACCACGATGTTGATCACAGCCCCGATGGTGCCGAAGGACTGGGGCTGGATGCTCAGCAGCCAGTAGTCGGCAGTATCGGGCAGCAGGTTGGTGCCGGGAATGAAGAACACGCCCTTGTACAGGAAGATGTAGACCAGGGTCGAAATCAGACCGGCCAGCATGCCGGCGATGGCCCCCTCCTTGTTCATGCGCTTGAAGAAGATGCCCATCATCAGGGCCGGGAACAAGGACGAGGCGGCCAGGCCGAAGGCCAGGGCCACCACCTCGGCGGCGAAGCCGGGCGGATTCAAGCCCAGATAGCCGGCCAGGCCGATGGCCAGGGCCATGGCGATGCGCCCGACCCAGAGCTCGTTCTTGTCTGAGATGTCGGGCTTGAAGACTCCCTTGACAAGATCATGGGAGATGGCCGAGGAGATGGCCAGCAACAGACCGGCGGCGGTTGACAGAGAAGCGGCAATGCCGCCGGCGGCCACCAGGGCGATGACCCAGTTGGGCAGCTGGGCGATCTCTGGATTGGCCAGGACCATGATGTCGCGATCGATCTTGGTGATCTCGTTGGCTTCCCAGCCCCGCTCAGCGGCCACCGGGGCAAAGTCCGGATTGTTGTCGTTGAAGAACAGGATGAGCCCATCGCCGTTCTTGTCTTCGATCTCCAGCAGGCCGGTGTTCTGCCAGGTTTCGACCCATTCCGGCTTGTCCTCGACAGCCAAGAGCTCCTGGCCGATCTGTTCACCGGGGTGGAAGGTCTTGATGAAATTATACATCGCCATCCCGCCCACCGCCGGAGCGGTGGTATAGAGCAGGGCGATGAAGACCAGGGCCCAGCCGGCCGAGGAGCGGGCGTCGCGCACCTTGGGAACGGTGAAGAAGCGGACGATCACATGGGGCAGGCCGGCGGTACCGATCATCAGGGCCATGGTCAACAGGATCATGTTGAGCATATTGAAGGAGGCGTTGCTGGTGTACTCGGCAAACCCGATGTCCTGCAGGACCATGTCAAGCCGTTCAAGCATGTACATGCCGCTGCCGTCATTGAGGGTGGCGCCCAGGCCGGTCTGGGGCAGGGGATGGCCGGTCAACTGGATCGAGATGAAGACCGCCGGGACGGTGTAGGCGAAGATCAGGACCACGTACTGGGCGATCTGGGTGTAGGTGATGCCCTTCATGCCGCCGAGCACGGCGTAGACGAAAACGATCCCCATGCCGGCAAAGAGTCCGGTGCCGATATCAACCTCAAGGAAGCGTGAGAAGGCGATGCCAACCCCGCGCATCTGGCCGATCACATAGGTGATGGACATGGCCAGCAGGCAGATCACGGCCACGATGCGGGCTCCTTGCGAATAGAACCGATCGCCGACGAAACCGGGCACGGTGAACTTGCCGAATTTGCGCAGATAGGGAGCCAGCAGCAGAGCCATCAAGACATAGCCACCGGTCCAGCCCATCAGGTACACCGAACCGCTGTAGCCAAGGAATGAGATCATACCGGCCATCGACAGGAAGGAGGCCGCCGACATCCAGTCAGCGGCAGTGGCCATGCCGTTGGCGACCGGATGGATGCCCTTGCCGGCAACGTAGAACTCGCTGGTGCTGCCGGCCCGCGACCAGATGGCGATGGCGAAGTACAGGGCGAAGGTGAAGCCAACGACCAGATAGTTGGTAAGTTGCTGATCCATGATAGCGCCTTGTCAGGATATGAGGGGGGTGATCTCAGGAACTGACCGTCAACGAGCACAGCGCTGGCATCTCAGCCCTCGTGCACATCAAAGGTGCGGTCGAGCCGGTTCATGCGCCACGTATAGTAGAAGATGATGACGATGAAGGTGTAGATCGAGCCCTGCTGGGCGAACCAGAATCCCAGCGGATAGCCGCCGAGCATGATCGCATTCAGGGGCTTGGCCAGGACGATGCTGAGCAGGAAGGAGACCACCGCCCAGACCGTCAGGCAACCGATCAGCAAGCGCAGATTGGCCTTCCAGTAGGCCGCTGGCGAGCGGTCTACCCCATCATCAGGGGCGGCTGGCGGCGGCGCGTCGGGGGCCGGCGTCGTCTCATCGGGGGACTGTTCAGACATGATGGTCTCCTGACAGGTATGCGAAGAGCATAGCGCGCATGGCCATCGCAGCCCAGAGGGGCCACGACCGGAATCGGGCAACCTGGTGACACGCCCAGGTCAGCGGATCATGACGAGCACGCTACGAGACTTTGACCAAGGAGCAAGGAGGGCCTGGAAACACCGGCGCCGGACCGGAGATTCCCCTACCCCCAGGCCGTCACCGTCATGGTCCGGGTATCCCAGATCCGCATCTGCCCGACCCCGGCCGCAGCCACGGCGATGAAGCGGGTGGCGCCGATCAGGCGTTCATGGTTGATGTGGAAGTGGCCGTAGCACCACAGGGCAGGGCGTCGGGGCAGGGCCTGCCACAGAGCGGTCAACTGGGGCTCGCCACAGTCATCAGGGGGTCCACATTCATGGCCGGCGACCAGGATGTGCTGATGCACGCTGTCGGCCAGGGCCGGGTTGCCGTGCATGCCGATGCCGATGTTGGCCGGGCAGGAATGACTGACGATCATCGCCGGGGGATGGGCCTGGGCGCTGGCCAGGGCCCGGGCCAGATCCTCGGCCCTGATCAAATTGGCGCCGTCCTCGGCCTGGCGGCGATTGGCGTGCAGGGCCCCGCCCAGAAACAGGACCTGCCGCCCGTCCAGACACCGGCTGCTGCCACGTGGCTGATGCACCAGGCCCTGGGCCGCCCAGGCGGTGGTCAGGCCGCTGGCCCGGGCCTCGGCCAGGAAGGCATGATCCTCGTGATTGCCGTCGATCACCAGGACCGGGATCGGCCATCGGGAACGCCGGCGGCCCGGCCCCCAGGTGCTTGCCGTCAGGCCCAGATCGCCCAGCTGGATGAGGGCTGCCAGCCCGGCCGCAGCGGCGGCGCTGACGCAGGCCTCCAGGAGGTCCTGGTTGCCATGGACATCACCAAGCAGGGCGATCCTCATACCCCGACCCGCGACAGGTCCTGACGTAGGCGTTCGCGCAGGGCGTCGACCCCGGCCAGGGCCCGCTTGAGCAGGCTGTGGTTCCAGTCGTCAAGGGTCTGCGGATCGATGTGGTCGCTGCCGCCGGCAGCACTGCGGGTCTGCAGGCGCAGGCCGAGCAGGAAGCGCCAGCAGGCCAGGGCCTCGGCGATGACCTCGGGATCGACATGGCCGCCCGCCGCCAGGGCCCGCAGGCGGGCGGCGGTACCGGTCTCGGCCAGGCCATGGGCCAGGGCCTTGACCCGGCCGAAACTGACGATGTGGAGCATGGCCAGCTTGAGGTTGGTGGTACCCCGCTGTTCATCGTCCAGCCGGATGCCGCCGAACAGGCCCCGGGGCGAGCGGGCCTGCAGCACCTCCTGGGCCAACTGGACCAGGAACACCTGGCGCTGGGCCACCCGCCGCTGGACATGGGCGGCCAGATCGGCGGCCAGGGTGCTGTCGCCCCAGACCGCTCGGGCATCGAAGAAGACCGCGCTTTGCAGCAGGGCCTGGGGTTCGGCCTCATTGATCCAGCCATCGTAGCGGGCCTGCCAGTCATTGAGGGACAGGCACCAGCGGGCCTCACCGGCGTGGCAGCCGCCGTGGCAGCGCGGCCAGCCGGCGGCCAGGAAGCGGGCCACGATCTCAGCCCCGAAGGCCGCGAACCAGTCCGGGTCGCCACCCTCGGCAAAGACCAGGGCGTTGTCCTGGTCGCCGCCTGGCAGCAGTTCGCGGCGCCCCTGGCTGCCGACCACCAGGAAGCAGCAGGCCACCGGCGGCTCGCCGCGCTCGGCGCAGGTCAGGGCGATGCAGCGCTGGAGGATGGCATCGGCGATCCGGGTGCCCTCGGCGGCCGCCAGTTCAGGATCGACCCCGACCCGGGACAGGGCCGCCATCCAGGCCTGGAGGCGACGGTTGAGTTCCGGCAGGGCGGCCTGGGGAGCGCCGGCCACCGCCGCCAGCAGCGGACCGCCGCTGGCGCGCAGGGCTTCCAACAGGCGGCCGGCATCAAGCAGGGCCGGGGGCTGATGATCGCGCACCAGCAGATGGTCGATGCCGGCCCTGGTCATCAGGTCCAGGGCCTCGGCCAGGCTGGCCTGCGAGGTCAGCCCTTGGACCGGACTGGACATCGCGGCATAGGCCGTGGCCCCGCCCCGGCGCAGCAGGTCGCCGGCTGTCACCAGCCCGGCGATGCCGCCGTCCGGGGCCTCCAGCAGCAGGGTGGCACCGCCGCTGCCGGCCAGGGCGGCGGCGCAGTCCTCAGGACTGGCTGTCAACGGCAGGCAGGGCACCGGCTGGGCCCAGTCGGCCACCGGTTCCAGCAGACGGGCCTGGGCCAGGGCGGCGTCCTGGTTGAGGGCCTCGGCCGCCAGACGGCGATCACGTTCGTCCGGAGCCGGGGCTCCAGCGGCCAGATCGCGGGCGCTGACCACCAGGGCCGACTGGCCTTCGACCAGCACCGGCTCGACCTCGA
>SLQH01000128.1 GCA_007131555.1 Planctomycetota bacterium
ACCCGGATGGCGAAGCCATCAGCGCCGGACAGCTGACCGTTGTGCTGGTAGCGAATGTGGCCATCCATCAAGTCGGCGACCGTGAACGTGTCGTTGTTGGACAGCGGAGTCGCTTGATTATAGAGGCTGCCGAGATTTGGCCTCAAGGCGATGATGTAGGTCAGGTCATCATGGGAGTGGTCTGGATCGGTGGCCCGTAGCGCCAACGCGGCTGGGATGATGGTCACCGTCGGAGGACTGGTGTAGTCGCTGCCGCCATCTTCGACGAGGATCTCGGTCACCACGCCACCGTTGATCACAGCGGTGGCTACCGCGCCGCTGCCATCGATATGTTCCAGAGTCACCAAGGGCGGCTCGACATAGCCAGAGCCGCCATTGGTAACGGTGATGGCGGTCACTTCCTGATTGCCGCCGGTGGAGGCGGTGGCGGTCGCCCCCTGACCATCACTGTAGCGTATTGGCAGAGTGCCGTCCAAGGGCAGGGTGGTCAGGCCGAAGACCTCGAGTTCCGGCGGATCGTTGACCGGTGTGATGTCAAGATGAGTCGTGGCGCTACCGCTGACCTCAAAGTCGTCTTCGATGGTCACTGTTATAGTCCGGGCAGTGGTATCAGGGTCGCGACTGCTGCTATTGTAGCTGAGCGTAGCTAGCGTCTGCTGGTACTCGGCCAACGGGGCCAGGCCTTCCACGGTCAGGGTCGGACTATCCCAGCTGATAGTGAGATCGAATCCCAGATCGTTGACGGACAATGATTCCAGCGGATCATCGGGGACCGGATCAAGGGTCGCAGTGGCTCTGCTCAAATGGGTGCTGTCTGGATCGACAATGCTGATGCCGCTTGATGAAACCAGCGCCACCGGACCGCTGCCTTCAAGCCAGGTCGTATGATAATTGACGCTGTGGATATTGCCGACATTGAGATCGATCACGGGCGGATTGTTGACCGGCACCACGACGAAGGTGACGGTGTCGGGGGTGCTCTCGGCGCGGCCATCGGATACCGTGATCGTTACCGTGCGCTCATCGCTTGTCGGATCAAGACTGTTATTATGGTAGGTCAGCGACCGCAACAGGTTCTGGTAGCGGCCAACAAGATCCTCTCCGGTGATGGTGAGAGTGGCGGTCAATGGATCGTATTCGGCACTGAGCTCAGGAAATTCGTGTATTGCCTCGGCAGTCAGTTCCTCGGCGACCCCGTCGGGGTTGTTTTCAAGTATCACCGTGGCACTGACCAGGTAGTCGTCGTCAACATCAATCACGCTCAGACCAGGGGCGAGCGTCAGGCCATCGGGACTGCCTTCAATGAATGAACCGGCATCGTGTCCATCCGGGCTGCCGCTACCGCTGGCGGATAGTTCTGGAGGATCGTTGACGGCAGTGATACTGATGTTTGCTACTGCAGAACCACTTTCAAAGTGGGCGTCAGTAATGGTGATGGTCACGCTGCGTTGCACCACCGTGGGGTTGCGGCTGGCGCTGTCATAGGTCAGGGTGCGCAGCACCTGCTGGTAATCCTCCAAGGAGGCCGTGCCGGCAATGTTCAATAAATGGCCGGCCAAGGTAGCTGTCAGGTCGGTGCCGCTGGTGTCAACGGCAAGGACCTCGTCAGCGCCCTCAGGAGCCGGGTCGAGCGTGGCAATGGCTCCGATCAACTCGTCGCCATCAGGGTCGCTGACGGTCAGGGCTGTAGTGGAAACAATCGCAACCGGCCCGCCACCTTCGGTCCAGGAGGCATTGAAGTTGGTCCCCTCAGTGTCACTATCAAGATCGATTTCCGGTGGGAAATAATATGGCGCTACATGAACTGTCACCGGGGTGCTGGCGAGCAAGGCATCATAGGCTGTATCATCACTGCTTGGCGAGCCGAGGATGACGTGCACGGGATGTCCATCGGGATCAGGGTTCTTTTCGCCGTCTTCATCCAGTCCGATGACGGTTACGACCTGGGGTTGGTTCCAGTTGGCGGCAGTGAAGACCAAGTCGCTGACGCCTTGCAATGAGAGTTGTTGATCGGCAACGACCGGATCATCGGCGGCCAGCGATAGGGGGATGGTGACATTCGCAGAGGGCTGACTGGTCAGTACCACCGCGAAGGAAGCTGCGGTGCCCGATTCATCGACTGCCAACGCACCAACCTCCAGGCTCACATCGTCAGCGTCAGCGATCTGAACTCCGGCGCTGTCATCATCGATATGGGTCAAGATGATCGGATCGGTGCTTGCTCCGGTATAGAAGGGGTCCGCGCTGGTGGCTGTGGTGGAAGTAATCGTAAAGGGAATATCTCCCTCAGCGATATGATTGGTCCGGCCACGTACAGATACCGTTTGCGGCGTGTTCCAAGTGGCTGGGGCAAACGTCAATGCTGCCGTGAGGACGGTGGCCCGGTCTGGATCAGCGCATTCGAAGGTGATGACCACCAGCGAGGTCGGTTGGCTGGTGAGGGCCACCCGGAATCCGGCGGCGTAATAAATTGTTTCGCCCTCAAGGCTTTCCTCAATCGCCCCTGTGATCCACATCCGATCCTGGGCATGGTCAATCTCATCTATCCGGGCCCACGTGGCCTGTTCATTGAGGAAGGCATCTTGGCCGACAAACAGTGGTGTCAGGTCTGTGTCTGATGCAAACTGGACCAGGAAGCGCTCTCCGTCTTCTGTGATGTCGTCAGTTGTCAGACGCAGGGCAAAGCCGTCCAGCGCTTCATGGACCTCGCGGCTTGGGCCTTCGGGGGCCTGAAGAACGGCAAAACCAGCGACATTGTTGTCGGTGATGGTTGCTGTCACGCTGGGGATTGACACGCCGGAGTAACCACCGCCACTGGCGCTATGGGTAATGGCGCCGGTGTGTTCGTCTTCGGCAAAGTCATCATCAACAGCAATGATGGTGATTTCAACAGCATCATTCCAGGCGCGCAGGTTGTCGCTGTCTGAGCCGCTGCCATCGCCGCTTGCGTCAGCCCCAAAAAAGACCTGCTGCCAATCGCTGTTGACCTGGCTATCGGTATTGATGGTCAGGGTTACGGTTCCGGTGGGCTGGCTGTTCAGGACCAGGGTGTAGCTGTCAGTGTCTCCTCCTTCTTCCACAGTCAGGCTGGTTGTAGACAGACTGACTCCGATCGTGTCGTTGTCGATATTCAGGCCGAAGACGCTGTCGCCGCTTCGTCCATCGTATCCAGTGTCGTCACTCTCTGCCGGACCGATCGTTGCTGTCCACGCCTGATCACCATCAGCGATATCGTCGTCAAGTCCGGTGACGGTGATCAGGCGCGTCTGTTGCCAGGTCGCCGGGGTGATGGTTACCGAGGTGGGATCAAGGGACACTTCAGTCTCATCCCCAGGACCAAGCGCAAATGGTATGGTCACTTCATGGGTTGGCCGGCTCGTCAGCGCAATGGCGAAGACTGCAGAGCCACCGTCTTCGGTGGTGATCAGGCCCGAGGTAGGGGATACGGTGATGCCAGCGCTGTCGTTGTCGGTGATGGTGACGGATACATCGTTGATGGTCACTGCGTCATAACCGCCACCGCTGGAACTGTGGCTGATGGTCGCCGTGCGGTCGCCCTGGGCGATGTCGTCGTTGATGGCACCAACGGTGATGGTAGCGGGAGTGTTCCAGGCGCGGGCGTTGGCGGCGCTGCTGCCGCTTGCATCACCGTAGGCGCTTGCGGCAAAGTAGATCATCGTTGAACTGACCGTGAGTTGGGAGTCGGCGTCGATGGCGATGGCCATCACGGCGTTTGGCTGAGTGGCCAAGGCCAGGGTATAGGAGTCGGTGGCTCCGTCCTCGCTCACGGCAGTACTGCCACCGCTTTCGCTGACGATTACCGCTGGAATGTCATTGTCCTCAATGTCCACCTCCAGGGATGGTACCGGCAAGGCATGGTAGACAAGATCGTCACTGCTCACGTCAAAACTGATCGTACCACTATGGTCACCCTCGGTGGTATTGTCGTTGATGGCTGCGACAGTGATGGCCAGCGGGTTGTTCCAGGATCGTCGGTTGTCGGCATCCAAGCCGCTGCCACTACCAGTGGCCACTGCGGCGAAATAGACCGGATTGCGGTTGACCGTCAATTGATCGCCCGGATCCATGGTGATGGTGACAAGATGCAGAGGCTGACTGTTCAAGCGCAGGGTGATGGTGTCGGTGGATCCGGCCTCCGCTACTGCGGTGGTGCCGCCACTCTCAATCACCATTACGGCAGGACTGTCATTATCTAGGGTGACGGCTGATACATTGGCAGGGTCAAGGCCGTCATAGGTCGGATCGGTGCTGCTGGCGGGAGACAGGACCACCGTCCATGGCTGATCGCCATCAACGATGTTGTCATTGACTCCGGTCACGGTCACTGTTTGGGTAGCATTCCAATTGAGGGGCGTGAAGACTAGGCTAGATGGTGACACCGTACCCTCTGTGGTGTCGCTGGACGATACCGGTATGGTTACATTGGCGCTTGGTTGGCTGGTCAAAACTACGGTGAAGCTGTCGCTGGTGCCGCTTTCGCTGACCTCGACACTGGTCTTGGACAAGGCAAAGCCAGCTACATCGTTGTCGATGATGACCACCTCGTGATCAGCCGTTGTCCCACTGAAGCCGCTGGCTCCCATTTGATCGTTGGCCGTGAAGCGTACCTTGGCGCTGTGGATGCCTTCAGCGATGTTGTCATTGACGGCCGATACCTGGAGCGCGCCCCAGTTGGTCCAAAGACGAGCGTTGTCTTGATCGCTACCGGAGCCGTCTCCTTGGGCTGTATTGGCAAACCACAGTTCGCCACCTGCCGACAGTTGCCCATCCATAGCAACAATCTCTATCCGAACATGATCGCCAGATGCCGGCTGGGTGCCGGGACGCACTTCAAT
>SLQH01000057.1 GCA_007131555.1 Planctomycetota bacterium
CCAGATTGCAGCATGGCCAATCTCCAGAGCCGGTTGAAAACCGGCGGTCCCAGGGACTGGCCAGGACCAGGCGTCCGGGACCACACAACACCAGGCCCGTGACCGCTGGGGGCGATCACGGGCCTGGGCCTTACCATGACGATGCGACGTCTGATCAGCTGACCGCGCCAGCTACCGGCTCGTCGTCGTCCTTGAGTTCGGTGACCATGGTCTCGACGGTCAACAGGAGACCAGCGATGGAGGCGGCGTTCTGTAGAGCCACGCGGGTGACCTTGGCCGGGTCGACGATACCGGCCTTGACCAGGTCCTCCATCTTGCCCAGACGGGCGTTGTAGCCGACACTGCCCTTGTTGGCCAGGATCTCGCTGACCACCACCGCGCCGTTCTGGCCGGCGTTGACGGCGATCTGCCGGGCCGGTGACTCGATGGCCGCCAGAACGATGCGCGCCCCCAGGGCCCGATCACCGTCAAGGTCCTTGACCAGCTTGTCGACCGCATCCTTGCAGCGCAGCAGAGCCACGCCGCCACCGGCGACGATGCCTTCCTCAACCGCTGCCCGGGTCGCATGGAGGGCATCCTCAATGCGGGCCTTCTTTTCCTTCATTTCCGGCTCGGTCGAGGCCCCGACGTTGATCACTGCCACGCCGCCGGCCAGCTTGGCGAGACGCTCCTGGAGCTTCTCGCGATCATAGTCAGAGGTGGTCTCGTCGATCTGGCGCTTGATCTGGCTGATGCGGCCCTGGATGTCGGCCTTCTTGCCGGCGCCTTCGATGATGGTGGTGGCCTCCTTCTCGACGCTGACCTGCTTGGCGGTGCCGAGGTCGGCCAGTTCGACGCTCTCCAGCTTGATGCCCAGATCCTCGCTGAGGAACTTGGCGCCGGTGAGGATGGCGATGTCCTGGAGCATGGCCTTGCGGCGGTCACCGAAACCGGGAGCCTTGACGGCGCAGGCATTGAGGGTGCCACGCAGCTTGTTGACCACCAGGGCGGCCAGGGCTTCACCCTCGACATCCTCGGCGATGATCAGCAGCGGCTTGCCAGCCTGGGCGACCTTCTCCAGCAAGGGTAGGAATTCGCGCAGGTTGGAGACCTTCTTCTCGTAGACCAGGATCAGCGGGTTCTCCATCGACACCGTCTGGTCTTCGTTACCAGCCGCAAAGTAAGGCGACAGGTAGCCCTTGTCGAACTGCATGCCTTCGACCAGATCCAGGGAGGTTTCGGTGGACTTGGCCTCTTCCACGGTGATGACGCCATCCTTGCCAACCTTGTCCATGGCCTCGGCCAGGAGCTTGCCGATCTCTTCGTCATTGTTGGCGGAGATGGTGCCGACCTGGGCCACCTCATCGGAAGTCTTGATCGGCTTGGCCAGCTTGGCGACGGCGGCGACCGCAGCCTCGACCGCCTGGTCGATACCGCGCTTGACCTCATTGGCATTGGCCCCAGTCGAGGTGACCTTCAGGCCTTCGCGGTAGATGGCCTCAGCCAGCACGGTGGCAGTGGTGGTGCCGTCACCGGCGACGTTGGAGGTCTTGGAGGCGACCTCCTTGACCAGCTGGGCGCCCATGTTCTCGAAGGGGTCCGGCAGTTCGACCTCCTTGGCCACGGTGACACCGTCCTTGGTGACATTGGGGGCCCCGAAGCTCTTTTCGAGAACCACGACCTTGCCGGTCGGGCCCATGGTGACCTTGACCGCGTCGGCCAGGGTGTTGATGCCCTTGAGGATCTTCTTGCGGGCCTCGTCGGCATGCATGAGTTGCTTGGCTGCCATGATGGTGTTCCTTGCTTGATGATGAGGGTGGTGGTGGGACCGGGTCGCTTCAGCCGACCTTGGCCAGAATGTCGCTCTCGCGCAGGATGATGACATCCTCGCCATCGACAGTGATCTCGGTGCCGCCGTACTTGGCGAACAGGACGATGTCACCGACCTTCAGGTCGAGCGCAGCACGCTCGCCGGAATCAAGCATCTTGCCTGGGCCGACGGCTACGATCTTGCCCTCTTGCGGCTTCTCCTTGGCATTTTCCGGCAGGAAGATGCCGCCAGCGGTCTTGTCATCAGCCTCGGTGCGAATGACCACCACGCGGTCATCGAGGGGCTGGATGCGGATGTTCTTGGCCATATCTGTGATCCTTGTAAAAAAGATTGTTGGAGAAAGTGGTGTTGGTGTTGATCAATGGCAGGCGGCAGCCTACATCATGCCGCCCATGCCGCCCATACCGCCCATGCCACCCATACCACCCATACCACCCATGCCTTCGTCGTCACCGCCAGCGGAAGCCGGCTTCTTTTCCTTGATCTCGGCAATCATGGCATCGGTATTGAGCAGCAGAACGGCGACCGAGGCGGCGTTTTCAAGGGCTGCCTTGGTGACCTTGACCGGATCGATGACGCCGGCCTTCTTGAGGTCCTCGAAGACATCAGCCTTGGCGTTGTAGCCATAGTCGCCCTTGCCCTTGAGGATGGCATTGACCACCACCATGCCGTCTTGACCGGCATTGCTGGCGATGGTAGCGGCCGGCAGCATCAGGGCGTCACGGACGATCTTGGCCCCACGTGCGGCGTCATCATCAAGTTGGAGCTTGTCGATGGCACTCATGGCCCGCAGCAGAGCCACGCCGCCACCGGCAATGATGCCTTCCTCAATGGCCGCCCGGGTGGAATGCAGGGCGTCGTCGAAACGGTCCTTGCGCTCCTTCATCTCGCTCTCGGTTGCGGCACCGCACTTGATGACGGCCACCCCGCCGGCCAACTTGGCCAGACGCTCCTGGAGCTTCTCGCGGTCATAGTCGGAGGTGGTGTCCTCGATCTCACGGCGGATGAGCTTGATCCGGGCCTGGACATCGGCGCGCTTGCCGCTGCCCTCAACGATGGTGCAGTTGTCCTTGTCGACCTGGACCCGCTTGGCCGAACCCAGATCGGCCAGTTCGATCGACTTGAGATCGATGCCCAGGTCATCCATCAGGGCCCGACCACCGGTCAGGGCGGCGATGTCGGCCAGCATGGCCTTGCGACGGTCGCCGTAGCCGGGAGCCTTGACTGCGCAGCACTTGAGAACCTTGCGCATATTGTTGACCACCAGGGTGGCCAGGGCCTCGCCCTCGATGTCCTCGGCGATGATCAGCAGGCTCTTGCCAGCCTTGGCAACCTTCTCCAGGACCGGAACCAGATCCTGGACATTGCTGATCTTCTTCTCATGGATCAGGATCAGGGGGTCTTCCAGTTCTGTCACCATCTTGTCGGCATCGGTGACGAAGTTGGGCGAGATGTAGCCGCGATCGAACTGCATGCCCTCAACCACATCAACCTCGTCGGTCAGGCCCTTGCCTTCTTCGACGGTGATCACGCCGTCTTCACCGACCTTCTTGATGGCCTCGGCCAGGGTCCGACCGATCTCTTCATCGTTGTTCGCGGAGATGGCTCCGACACTGGCAATGGCATCCCAGTTGCCACGAACCTTGGTGGCGCCCTTGTCCAGGGCTTCGGTTACGGCGGCCACGGCAGCTTCGACGCCGTTCTTGATGGCCAGAGGGCCAACC
The DNA here is from genome assembly GCA_007131555.1 of Planctomycetota bacterium. Taxonomy (GTDB): domain Bacteria; phylum Planctomycetota; class UBA11346; order UBA11346; family UBA11346; genus SLQH01. The sequence continues at coordinate 3,535 of SLQH01000057.1, forward strand.
CCGGCGGAGACCGCCTTGAGCCCCTCGGTGAAGATGGCCTCAGCCAGCACAGTGGCGGTGGTGGTGCCATCACCAGCGTTCTTGGAGGTCTTGGAAGCGACCTCCTTGACCAGCTTGGCGCCCATGTTCTGGTAGGGATCGCGCAGTTCAATTTCCTCGGCGACCGTCACGCCGTCCTTGGTGACCTGCGGCGAACCCCAGCTCTTGTTGATGATGACGTTGCGGCCACGAGGACCGAGGGTGCTCTTGACGGCGGTGGCGAGAATCTTCACGCCGACCTTGATCTGGTCCCGGACATCGTCGTTCAGGACGATCTTCTTGGCTGCCATAGGGTATTCTCCTGATGGATGGATGAATGATGAACGAGGTTATAGTGACATGGTGCCCGATGGGCTTGCTGACATAGCGCGTCCCGTGCCATTACTGGCAAACCTTTATCATTAGAGCATTTAACCAGTCGCAGAAGTAACGAAACCATTTTGACATTGGTCACAAAGACCCAGTCGGATCGTCACCATGCTGTCAGGTCGCAGCGTCAGCAGGGGCTGGGGTGGACGAAGCCGTCTGGGCAGCAGGCGGAGCAGCAGCAGCACCCGTAGCAGCATCGCTGGCAGAAGCCGTTTCTGATTGCGCCTGCTTCTGATAATCAGAGGACCGATTGTAGTCGGTTTCAAAGAAGCCGCTGCCTCGGAAAATCACTCCTGCGCCCGAACAGACCCGCCGCCGGAACCGGCGACTGGCACACTCTGGACAGCGCGTCAAAGGGTCATCCTTGATGGACTGGAATACATCCATCACCCCACAGCGTTGGCACTCATACTCATAGGTGGGCATGTTCGTCTCCTGTTGATGACGGCGATACTCAGACCCCATGGGCGCGTCGTGATCGGCCTTATTTGGGATGCCCCGTCGTATGCCGTTGGGGCTTGAGCAAGCCCTCTGGTCGAAGCCAACTGAGTCAAAACGACGCAGACGGCGCAGACGGGATGGTGCTATGCGAATCCCATGCCTAGGAGCCTGTAAGGGATAGACTGACACATCGCCTGGCTTGGCCTTTTCGGCTCCGGACTCGCCAATAACCATTGCTCATCACAAAACCACCACGGAGCACCGGGCCTTGGCCCGCGTGCAGACGCGTGGATGTCGCGCTTTCGCCCAATACCAGCCAGGACGTCGGCACGACAACCGTAATACGGCCCGTGGATCCCGCGACTCGTGATCATTCACGGCGATGATGAACGCAAGCATATTGCTACATGGTGCCGCCGCCCTGGCCTATGTCCGTCTCAAGAATCTCCGCCCGCCAATGTACACGGGCCA
>SLQH01000525.1 GCA_007131555.1 Planctomycetota bacterium
CCGACGATCAACGCGAACGTGAGCGTCGAGCCGAGCGTCTGGCCAACGCCCTCAACGGTCTGCTGGGCGCTGCCGATCTCTATGATCCCCAGGCCTGGGCGGCAGTCGCCCTCAGTGATGAACTGCAGGGCCGGGTCCAGGCCCTGGCGGGCGAGCCCAGCCTCACCAGCACCGAGATCATGGAACTCAACCGGGACCTGCTGCATGCCGCCTGGCCTGAACATGTCGCGGCTCGTCCGGCCTACGGTCCGACCGAACGCTTCATCATCGACTGCCAGGGTGAACGTCTGCATCCGGCCACCTATTTCCGGCGTGATGACTGGCGCGAATACCTCTTCGAGCTGGGCCGGCAGTACGCCATCAACGCCCGCCGGGCCGGCCACCGGGCGGTGATGGAGTTCTGGAACGAGCCCTACCTCAACTGGGCCGAGCGCAGCCGCATCCACTTCCGGGTCGACTTCTTCCGTCAGGACCTGGCGGTGGACGGCGGCCCGGTGACTGTCAGGCGCGCCGACGGCTCCACCGACGATGTCATCCCGTATTTCCAGTGGGTGCCGGCCCGCGATGACCGGGTATCGCAGACCGACAGCGGCCTGATGGTCATCGACACCAGCGCCTTCAGCTACTGGTCCGGGCGCGGCAATGGCTACATCTATGACCAGATGTACCAGGCCATCGCCTCCGGCATCCGCCAGGAGAATCCCGACGTGGTCTGCGTGGCCGGCTGGGGATTCCGCTGGCATGAGGACCACTGGGCGGCCTGGGACATGATCTACCGACCGACCATCGACAACAACATCGACCTCATCGACGGCATCCACGAACATCATTACCAGGGTGATCCCACTGATGTCACCAACAGCTACGAGGTTCTCACCGCCTACGGTGTCACCGCCCATCAACGCTGGCTGCATGCCTACAACACCGAGACCAACGACCTGGTCGACGCTCCGGCCCGGGGTCGGGTCGAGGTCCCGGCCGAGGTCGAAAGCGACAACGTCAAGAATTATCGTCGGGCGATCTACAACCTGCGCGACATCCTCTACGCCGTGGCCTGGTCACCGGACAAGGCCGCCAGCCGCACCGTCATCCACCACGACCATACCCCCCATGGCACCGAAGTGGCCTATGGCCTGATGCGCGACCTGCGCGGCCGTCTGGTCGAAGGAAACAGCGACGATGACCGGGTCTGGGTGGCGGCCTCGATCGACGGCAGCGACCCCGAGGCCATGCCGCCCGAGCCGGGCCAGCGCTTGGTGGTGATGCTGTTCAATGACCACCGCCAGCCCCGGGCCGTGGAACTGGCCCTGGCTCCACCGCAGGGCACCAGCTTCGCTGCGGGGGCCTTCCAGGCCCGCACCGTCCATGATCCCGCCACCGGCGCGGTGACAGTCGAACGCCGGGACCTCAGCCCGGCGGCCACCGGCCACAACCTGGAACTGATCATGCAGGGGCGCTCGGCCCTGCTGGTACAACTGCCCCTGGAGGGCGAGGCCGGCGGTCCGGCCGAAGTCCACCGGCGCCAGTTCTTCAGTGCCGATCTGCTCCAGGCCGTCGGTCCTGACCAGGCCCTGGAGACGACCATCGCCGTCGACCCCGATACCCTGGCCCAGGCCCGGCGGGCCTGGTTGCGGGTCCTGGTCGAGAACGTCCACCCTGGTGCGGCTACGGTACGGGTCGGGGAGCATGACCTGGAACTGCCCACCGCCCTGACCCGCGACAACGGCAACCGTCTGTTCATGATCGCCGTCCCCACTGAGGCCCTGGCAGCCCAGACCCAGCTGCGTTTCACCCTCCAGGGGGCGCGCCCCGCCTACCGGGTGGCGATGTCCAGCCTGGTGTTGGAATACGACACCGAGTAGGCGGCAACGCTCTCTGGTAGCGCCGGCTTCAGCCGGCGCTACATATACAGTGCGTGATGGTCATGATAGCATGACATGTTCGATTGGTGGATGGGCGTTCGGAAAATGGCCAATCTTCAGTGGAAGGCTTCATCCTGCCGATACGGCTGCGATCAGCAGGGTGCCAGGTCCCCTGTAATATCCGGCTCGCCAAGACGTCTATCATGGCGAGCCGACGGACATCATCCCGGATCGGCTGTCTTGATGTACACCCCTGATGACAAGGAGGATCTGTGATGAAACGACTGCTGTGGCCGCTGCTGCTGGTGACCGTGGCCGTCCTGCCGGCAGCTGAAGAGGGCCGGGCCAGCCTTCGGGCCCTGTCCAACGTCTTTGCCGAGGTCTCTGAACAGGCTTCGCCGGCGGTGGTCTTCATCCTCGCCGAACATCGCATTGACCAGCGCAGCATGCGCCGCCATCCCTTCTTTGACAGTCCCTTCGGTGGCGACGACATGTTCCGGCGCTTTTTCGAGGAGCGTTTCGGCGGTCCCCGCCAGCCTCAGCAGCGCCCCGACAGGGGTCAGCCGGAGCCGCGCTATCGCTCCAGTCATGGCAGTGGTTTTGTGGTCTCGGCAGATGGTTACGTGCTCACCAACCATCATGTGGTGGCTGACGCCGATCGCTTGCGGGTCACCTTCCAGGATGGTCGGGAGTTCAGCGCCGAACTGATCGGTTCCGATGACAAGAGCGATGTCGCGGTCATCAAGGTGGAGTCCACTGAGCCTCTGCCGACCCTGCCTTTGGGCAGATCGGCTGATCTGCGGGTCGGGGAATGGGTTCTGGCCATCGGTAACCCCTTCGGCCTGGCCCGCACCGTCACCGCTGGCATCATCAGCGCCACTGGTCGCAGCCGGGTCGGCATCGCCGACTACGAGGACTTCATCCAGACCGACGCTGCCATCAATCCCGGCAACTCGGGCGGCCCCCTGCTTGATCTCGATGGCCGGGTAGTGGGCATCAACACCGCCATCTTCTCGCGTAGCGGTGGCCATATGGGCATCGGCTTCGCCATCCCCATCGACATGGCCAAGGCCATCTACACCCAGTTGCGCGACACCGGCACCGTGGTGCGCGGCTATCTGGGGGTCGGCATCCAGGACATGAGCCAGGATCTGGCCCAGTCCTTCGGTCTTGATCGCTACGATGGGGTGATCATCACCCAGGTTGAGCCTGGATCGGCGGCCGCCAAGGCAGGGGTCCAGGAGCAGGATGTGGTCATCGCCCTTGATGATCAGCCGGTGAGCGAGGTTGGCCGCTTCCGCAACCAGATCGCCCTGTTGGCGCCTGGCACCCAGATCACCCTGACCGTCATCCGCGATGGCCAGGAGCAGCGTCTGCCGGTTGTCATCGGTCAGCGCAGCGAGGCCCTGGCTGATGCCCGTCCGGATGGCTCTGTGATGCTGTCTGAATACGGCTTTGCGGTGCGTGAACTGGACGATGAATTACGCGAAGCCCATCAGTTGCGTCAGCAGAACGGGATCGTCATCACCGAGGTCGAGGCCGGTTCGCCGGCCGCCGGAGCCGGGCTACGCCCAGGACAACTGGTGGTCGGTGTCAATCAGGATCGGGTGACCGATATCGAGACCTTCCGTTCGGCCATGAGCGAAGCCGCCCAGACCGGTCGCCCGGTGCGTCTGGTCCTGCGTCAGGGCAACTGGAACGTGTTGGCGGTGCTGCGCCCCCGCCGGGATCGCGAATGATGCTCCAGCATCTGCCGACAACCATGGCCATCGTGATCACGCTCGGCTCGGCAGCCTGGGCTGCCGAGTCGGACGTTGAGGCCCGCGAGCCGCTGTCGGTCATTGAGCTGCGTATCGGCCGTACGCTGTACGGTCGCTACCTGCCCCAGGAGCAGATCATCGTCACTCATGATCCTGAGACCGGACGGGCGCGGGGCGTCTACCGGGTCCAGCCGGGTGATGTTTTGACGGTTCGTGGGGAGCGGTCGTTGCCGGAAAATCCCGGCCAGGCCCGGCCCGCAGTCGTGGTACCAGATGAGTCGGCTGAGCCCGCGCCAGAAGAGGATCAGGTGTCTTCCGCCGCCGAGCTTCTGGCCCAGGCCCAGACGGTGGCGGCGGCCCTTGAGGGGGCGCTGGCCACCAGCGTAGACCACGATGCGGTGGGTGACCTCCATCGTCTTGCAGGCGACCTCAAGCAACGCCGGGCCGAGATGCTCGATACCTTCCAAGCACTGATTGCGGCCAAGCGATCGGCTGACGCCGCGTCCTTGCCTGACCTCTCCGGTGTGTTCACCCAGTTGGGGGATGTGGTGGCCGGGCGCAGTCGTCATATGGACGAGCTGATCGCCGTGGTCGAGACTTTCACCCGCTATTCAGAGCTGACCCGCAGACGCATGGAGGCGGTCGATCGCCGCTTTGTCGCCAAGGACCAGGAGGCTCGTCAGGGTCTATCCGGCCTCCTGGCCGCCGCCACCGCCCGCCATGGTCCATCAGACGAATAGACGACACACTACAGCAGCACCTCGTCGCTGCCTGGCCCCGGACTCGCCAGTCACCACTGCCCATCACAAACCCACCACGGAGCACCGGGCCTTGGCCCGCGTGCAGCCGCGAGGCTCTCATGTGTTCGCCAAGTACCAGCCTGATCGGCGGCAAGGCATCTGAATTACGGCACGTGGATACCGCGACTCGTGATCATGTACGGCAACAAAGAGCGCCAGCGGGGTACAGCGATGATAGCGACGCCCCAGCACATAACGGCCTCAGGGACCATCGCCCGCCAATGCACACGGGCCAAGGCCCGGTGCTCCGGGTAATGATGCGGCTGGCCAGCCGTCAGTACCAGACCGACGCATCGCTGTTCAGCCTAGGACTCGCCAGTAAACATCGCCCGACACAAACCCATCACGGAGCACCGGGCCTTGGCCCGCGTGCAGCCGCGAGGCTCTCATGTGTTCGCCAAGTACCAGCCTGATCGGCGGCAA
>SLQH01000134.1 GCA_007131555.1 Planctomycetota bacterium
CAATACCGCCTATGCCGTAGAGGCCCTGGCGGCCAGCGGCCTAGGTCCGGACCACCCGGCCATGCAGCGGGCCCTGCAGTTCATTAGCCGCTGCCAGAACCTGTACGGCCACAACGACAGGGAATGGGCTGGCGAAGACAGCGGCGGAGTCTACTCACCGGACAGTTCCAAGGCCGGCGGTAGCTACCATGATGGCCACAGCGGCGAGGACCCGGCTGATCGCGGGACAGTCGGCCAGGCGGTGCGTCTGGAGAGCTACGGCACCATGACCTACAACCTGATCACCTCGTTCCTGTATCTCCAGCTGGCCCGCGAAGACTCGCGCCTGAATGCCGCCTTCGACTGGGTCACTCGTAACTATTCCTTCGACCGCAATCCCGGTCTGGCCGAAGAGCTGGCCCGCCAGGGGCTGTTCTACTATTACACCATGATGGCCAAGACCTGGAACATGGTCGGTGCCACCACCATCGACCTGCCCGACGGACGCCAGGTCGATTGGCGCCGCGACCTCTTCGAGGCCATCCGCGAGCGCATGGTCCAGCGCGACAACGCCGCCATCTGGGTCAACGAAGCCCGCCGCTGGGGCGAAGGCTTCCCCAATCTGGTCACGCCCTACATGGTCTCCAGCCTGATGCGGATCCACGAATCGGTTAGTGGCGAGTGACGGAGGACAGGAAGAGCATACGGGAGCACCAAGGGGAACATCAATCGCCAACCGCTCCAGCAGCTGTCGATCGCATGATTCTTTTCTCACGGAGGCGCAGAGACACGGAACAGCAGGCCAACCAGAAAACAAGAGCTTCAGGATTTCGTGTTGGCTACAATCCGGCTCTGTTAGACGTGAACTGTGCCTGAAATGGTCTCACGCTGAGAGCGCTGAGAGCGCAAAGACTGGTTGAACCTAAAAACGGCAGTTGGGCTTTAGGTTTTGGGCCTTAGGGTTGCTTCTCAAGCGAGACATACGCAATCAGAATCGGTTCACCTTCTGGGTGAAAGCCCGCATCTGTCTATATCCCCTTGTCCAGCAACCCTACAGCCGCAAGTCGCAAGCCGACAGCCGGATTGAGGTTGACCACACCAGCATGCGATATCAGCAACGGATGCTCAGGGCCAGCGACTGGCCCCTCCGTGTCTTTGTGCCTCTGTGAGAAAAATCTGTCACGCAGGACGATGACAACGGGAGGCGCCACCCCTCACCGGCGCCGGCGCGGCACCCGCCGTCGGCGCCGAGTGATGGACTGGCTGTCGTCCTGGCTGGGGCCTGGGTGCCAGTCAGCCAGCAGCACATCCAGGGCGGCGGCGTTGTTGGGGCGCTCGGCCGGGTCCTTGTGCAGACAGGCGTCAATGATGTCGGCCATGCTGCCGGAGAGGGTATCGGGAATATCTGGTTCGATGGTCAAAACGTTGGCGATCAGGTCGATGACGGTCGCACCGTCGAAGGGGTCACGGCCGGTGACCATGCAGTACAGGGTGCAGCCAAGGCTGAAGACATCCGAAGCACAGGTGGCGCTCTCTGGGACGCGGGCCTGTTCCGGCGCGGCGTAGCCGGGCGTGCCGACGATGCTCAGCAGGCGGCGGTTGCCGGCTCCAGGGGTGACCGGTACCTGTTCGCAGGCCAGGCCAAGATCGGTGATCATGGCTCGACCGCTGTTGTCGACCAGGATGTTCTCTGGTTTGATATCGCGATGGACGATACCGGCGGCGTGGGCCTTGGCCAAGCCCTGACAGGCCTGGCGCATGATGGCCACAGCCCGGTCCTCGTCCATGGCCCCGAACTGGTTGAGCAGGGTGCGTAGGGTGCGGCCGTGGATGTAGTCCATTGAATAGAAGGCCAGCCCGTTATCGACATCGACCCCGGCCTCGTGGATGGTCACCAGGTTCTGGTGCTGCAGGCGGGCGGCGTTGCGGGCCTCACGCAGGAACTGCTCGACCCGCTGGGGGCTGCCCAGGCGATTGGGATGGAGGACCTTGAGGGCCACCTGGCGGCCAATCGACATCTGTTCGGCCAGGAACACGAAGCCCATGCCACCCTTGCCCAGCATCCCGCCAAGACGGTAACCGCCCACCACCGAGCCTTCGCCGAGAGTCAGCTTGGTCATGATTGGCAACGATTGTGCCAGGTCCATTGGCCTGGGTCCACCGCTTGTCGCCGGACCCGAGCGCGGCATAGTGACGCACATGAGCGCTTGTGACCCTTCGGCCCGGCCGCAGCTGGCCGAGATCGCCATCACCGCCGCCCGAGCCGGGGCCGCCGCCGCGCTGCCCCATTTCCGCCGGGCCGACCTCCAGGTCGAGCACAAACACGATGACAGCCCAGTGACCATCGCCGACCGTCAGGCCGAGGCCGCGATCCGAGCGGTCATCAGCGAGGCCTGTCCCGATGACGGCTGGCTAGGTGAGGAGACCGGCACCAGCGAGGGATGCAGTGGCCGCCGCTGGATCGTCGACCCCATCGATGGCACCCGCAACTTCGTGCGCGGCATCCCCCTATGGGCCACCCTGGTGGCCTGCGAGGATCTGGTCGAGGGCCACCGCCGACCAGTGGCGGCAGCCGTGCTGATCCCCGGCCTTGATGAGTGCTATCATGCGGTGCTGGGGGGCGGTGCCTGGTACCGTCGGGGTGAGGCCGCGCCCCAGGCCATCCGGGTCTCAGGGATCAGCGATCTAGCCGAGGCCCTGTGGTGCTTCGAGACCCCGACCTGGTTCGCCGCCTGTGGCCGCAGTCGGGTCTTCAGCGCCATGACCGAACGCTGCGGCCTGCACCGTGGCCTGGGTGATGCCTACGGCCATATGCTGGTGGCCAGCGGTCGGGCCGAGGTGGTCATCGAGCCGCATCTGGCCATCTGGGATGTTGCCGCCACCAGCCTGGTGGTCAGCGAGGCCGGGGGTCGTTTCAGCGATCTCGACGGCGCCGACCGCCTCGACAGCGGCCATGCTCTGGTCAGCAATGGCCACCTGCACAATGCCGCCCTGGACATCGTCCGCTGCCACAGCGACGCCTCCTGAGCCACCGTCGTTGCCCATTGCCTCAGCCATCCGATCGTGATGATGGATGTCATGCGATGTCGTGGATGCCTGATGCCCGTCCTGCTGTTGGCCCTGGTGCCTGGGCTGGGCGCGGTTGATCCGGTAGCCGAACTGGTCCAGGCCGTGGCGGCCGAGATTCCCAGCGATGAACTGGTGGAACCCGGCAATACCCGCCTGGCCGAGGCCCTTGATGCTCTGATCACCGACGACCTGCCGCCTGCCGAACGGGCCGCACTGCGCCTGCATAGTGCCGGAGCCTGGCTGACGGCCGGTCAGCCCGAGGCCGCCAAGGGCCATATCATGGCCGTGCTGGAGGCTCATACCGAGCCGACCCTGCGTCATCAGGCTGGCCTGCTGCTGGTGGCTTTGTGGCAACATCAGGTTGAGACCAGCGCCAATCCCGAGGATCTGCCTGACGCGGTACAGGCCCTGGCTGAACATGGCGCGTTCGCTACCGAGGTCACCGCCCGGGCCCAGGTGGTGGAGGCCTTGCGACAGCAGGCCCTCGGCTTTCCCCTGGCCGCGATCGGGATGCTGGATCAGGCTCTGGAAGGTCTCGGCGCCAGCCCACCCGAATTGCGGGTGCCGGTCTACAGCCTGCGTATCCTGGCCATGGAGGCCGCCGGTGAAGAGCCTGAAGCCGTGGCCGCCTGGGTCGATCGCCATCGTGAGGATCCGGCCGTCGCCCAGTTGGCTGATTCGGTTCTGGCCGGCGGTCATCGCCTGCTCGGATCCCCGGCTCCGAAACTGGCCGGACGCCGGGTTGATGGCACGCGCGGCATGTTCGACCTTGCCGAACAGCGGGGCACACCGGTATTGGTCTACTTCATGGCCACCTGGTCACGGTCATGTGCAGCCGTGACCCCCACCATTGTCGCCCTGGACAAGGAGATGGGTGACGACCTGCAGGTGGTCGCGGTCAGCCTCGACTCACGTGACACCCTGCCCGACATGCCTGCCTACCGGGCTGCCCATGGCATCGATTTCCCGATCATCGGTGAGGGCCTGGGCTGGGACGGGGAACTGGATGACATCTGGCACGTCGAAGCCATACCGGCCCTCATGCTGGTTGATGACGCCGGCATCATGCAGGCCGTCAACCTGGAAGACGGCCCAGTGGAGAGTCTGGGCCAACGTATCCGGGCTGTCCTGAGGACCCTTGACGGCGATATTCCGGCCCATGAGGAGGACATCCCATGATGCCCACGGCACCCCGCCCCCATCGTTGCGGCCTGAGCCTGCTCAGCGGCCTGCTGATGTTCATCTTGTTGCTGTTGACCGTGGCCCTGGCCTGGGGCGCCTACGCTAATCGTCATATCGATTACAGTGGCGACGGCGAGCCGGACGGCTTCACCCTGCAGATCACCAATCCCGCCTGGTGGGCGGTGGCCATCGGTGGTGCCGGCGACCTCATCGACAAAACCAGACCCTTTGTCGAATCGGTCCGTGAGGAACTCTGGGGCGAAGGTGGCTTGATGGATGATGCCCGCGACTGGCTTGACCAGCGCCGCAGTTCCCAACCGCCTGCCGAAGCCGAGACCACCGGGCAGACAGACTCCGATCCCGAAGCCGCAGCGGCCGAGCCCGACGCCTCGGCAGCCGCAGCCCGCCAGCCCCGCATGCAAACCGTCAAGCCGGTCACCACCCGGGAGGTCGAGGTGGTGCGGGTCGACCCCGATGATCGTCAAGCCAGCATGGGCCGTTCGCCCCGCCTCCTGCGTCTGGAGCAACGCTTCTCCTACATCGAAGAACACTTCTCGGAAGGCATCGCCCACTATGAACGG
>SLQH01000523.1 GCA_007131555.1 Planctomycetota bacterium
AGTTTATTCCGGGACAGGCCCCTAGCCGAACATCACCGGATTGTGCTGGGCCAGCAGGCGGCGGACGGCATCGCGCGAGGTGGCGCGGGGGTCGCCGCTGCGGCGCAGTTCCCACCAGCAGTGGCGCAGGTAGATCTCCTGACACGACAGGGTCGAGATGTCGACCCCGTCATCGCTGTCCAGGACCGTGGTCAGGGAGCCCACCAGGCCGATGAAGGGCACCGGGGCCCCATCCTCATCCGGGGCGGGGTAAGTGCTGCAGATCAGGAACAGCTCGACCTCCCGCTCAAGAGGTGGCCAGTACAGACGGCGACGGTCGATGACCGAGACCGCCTGGGGGGCTTGACCGAAGTGCTCAGGATCGCTCAGCCAAGCCACCATGGCCACCTGGGCCTGAAACTCAGGTGCGAAGACCTCTTCCGGCAGCCGATGGACGGCATCAAGCTCCTGCAAGGAAGCAATGGCCGGGCCGGCAGTCAGCGGGTTCTGGGCCCGTTCAATGAGATACTGTAGACTGCCTTGATCACCCAGCAGGGCCGCACTACGGGCCGCTTCAAGACATACGACAGGTTCTGGATGGGACATGGCCATCAACATCAATTCCACCTGATCAGCGCCATTGATGAAGGGAACAGCGGCCGCTGCGGTAGCCGCCAACCAGGGCCGTCGGGTATCACCCAACCAATCACGCAAACGCGCCCGACCGGCTCGGTTGTCAAAAGGATGTCCATCAAGAGCCTGTTCCCGCATCAAGGCGGTGGCGGTATCGGCCAGGGCCACCCCACAGGCCCCGTCGGGGATGAAGCCCTGCAGGGCATCAAAGACCATGCAGGCCAGAGGACGGTTGGCCTGCAACTGGTCAAAGATGTCCGACCACAGGAAGCCATCAACAAAGCGCCGGCCGGTAATGAAACGGATCATCTCCTCGACACCATCCAGGTACTGGGTGGCAACAAAGAACTTGAACAGGTAGAGGGCGGTCTCCTCGGCCATGTGCAGGCCGTAATCACGCACCAAGGCCACCAAGCGCGGCAGGGCCTCATCCCAGACCACAGCGAAGGCCACCTCGTTGGTGACCCGGCCCAAGAGGCCGACAATCGATACCGCATCATCCAGGGCCACCGGTCCACGACGACGCAAGGCGTCAAGTTGATCGACCAGGGCCACTACTGCTTGAGGATGATTGGGGCGTCCTGAGACATCGAAGGTCGCGCGAAAGCCCTGGGGCAGATTGCCCAGATCATCATCCTCAGTCATGTAGCGTCCTCCTGCTGAATCCAAATCCGGCTGTAGGGTTGCTGTTCAAGGCGATAGAGACAGATCAGGCTGTTCACCCAGAAGGTGCATGTCTGCTGTCTACGCATCTCCGCTTGAACCGTGACCCTATAGCCAAAACCCATAGCCCACTGCGGGATCAAGATTGAATCTGCATATACGCCATACATCGCCAGTCCGGAAACGAGGATTGATTGTCCTGTGATAATGCATCACTTGAAACGGTTTCTGTAGAGGCTTTTGGGTGCCGTGCAACACTTGAATCATTATTGGCCTGCCCAAGTCCAGGCCCTTGCATCACCCAGCACCGCCCCTGATACTCCAGGGGCGGTCCTGGCTGGGTCAGGATTCGCCCGACAACCCGCCGAACATCGACGCCATGACACGTACCACCCACCAAGGCTGCTATCCATGACTGTTGACGACACGACCGCAGCCACAGCAGATGCTGTTGAGCCGGTGTTTCTACCCGGACTCCACGACCACCTGGCCAGTCTCGACTGGTCGGCCGGATTGGCCCTGGTGGTGACATCCATGCTCTTGCTGTTCTTTGGCTGGCGCCTGGTGGTACTGACCTTCACCATCGGCACCGGCGTCACCCTTGGCCTGCTGACGCTGACGGTGGTCGGACGGCTGGCTGGGGCCAGCATGGCCTGGATCAGCGCTGCGGTAGCCCTGTTCCTGGGCTTGATCATTGGCCGCTGGCTCCATCGCATGAGCCGAGCCATCGCCACGGCCCTGTTGCTGGGCCTGCTGGCTGCCCTGCCTGGAGTGGCGGCGGAGGAAATGCTGATCGGCGTGGCGGTCGGCGTGGTGGCCGCCCTGATCGGCTTTGTCCTCGGCTGGGTCTACGCCCGTCATGTCGAAGCCATCGCCACCACCATAGCAGGCGGCCAGATCCTGGCCACCGGACTCTATGTGATCATCGCCCCCCACGTGGCCCATGGCACCAGCACCGCGATCGCCGTATTGGGCGGCGCGGCTGCCGCCGTCATGGGACTACGGGTCCAGTTTTCCGACCTGCGCGGCGACACCCCCCGCCCACGACGCCGTGAACACGACGACGACCATGATCAATGAGGCCGGCATATAGGGGACGGACTGACCCGATCGCCTGACGTGGTCTTGGGGATCCTGGCAAATCACGATCCGGCGACGACGCTGGCCTCGAACAAACGCTCGACATCGCCGGCATCAAGGGCCTTGGCCAGGCCTTCCAGGGCCAGATCGCCGATGAGGCGGGTTTTTTCGTCCTGCAAACGCAGCACCCGGTCCTCGATCGAGTTGTCGGTGACGATGCGGTAGACCATCACCGGCTTGTCCTGGCCGATGCGGTAGGCGCGGTCGGCGGCCTGCTGCTCGGCGGCGGGATTCCACCACGGGTCGAGGATGATGACGTAGTCGGCGGCGGTGAGGTTGAGACCCACGCCACCGGCCTTGAGCGAGATCAGGAACAACGGGTCGTCGCCCTTCTGGAAGGCTTGGACCCTGGCCCCACGGTCGCGGGTGCGGCCGTCGAGGTACTGGTAGGTATAGCCGCGCTCCTCGACTGCGTCGCGAACCAGGCCGAGGAAGCGGGTGAAGCTGGAGAAGACCAGGGCCCGATGACCTTCGCTGATCAGTTCGTCAACCAGATCGGTGAAGATCTCCAGTTTGGCCGACGAGACGGCATCGCCTCCGACCAGGGCCGGATGGCAAGCGGCCTGACGCAGGCGGGTGATGGCGGCCAGAATTGAGACCCGGCTGCGTTCAAGACCCTTGGAGCCGAGGAGGTCCATGACGCCGACCCGTTCACGCTCCTCAAGAGCACGGTAGAAACGCTCCTGGTCGTCTTCCATGCGAGCATGGAGGCGGATCTCGGTCTTCTTGGGCAGTTCCTTGGCGACTTCCTCCTTGAGGCGGCGCAGCACAAAGGGGGCAACCCGCTCACGCAGGCGCACCACCGCCTTGTTGTCATCCTGGAGGGTCTCCTTGAGCGTCTTGCGGCGCCCCAGGAAACCAGGCATCAGGAAGTGGAAGATCGGCCACAGGTCCTCGGCACAGTTCTGGACCGGGGTGCCGGACAGGCACAGGCGCCGCTGGGCCTGGAGCTTGAGGGCGGCGCGGGTGGTCTTGGCCTCGGGATTGCGGATGATGTGGGCCTCGTCCAGGATCACGGTGTTGTAGGTGATGGCCGAGAGCAGACGGATATCGCGCTGGAGGATATTGTAACTGGTCAGGAGAACGCCCTCGGTGGGCAGTTCCTTCAGGGACTTGGTGCGGTCGAGACCGAGGTGGATGTAGACCGGCAGGTGGGGAACGAACTTCTGACATTCTTCATGCCAGTTGTCGACCACCGAGCGCGGGGCCACCACCAATACGATACCGGGATCCTGTTCAAAACGGCGCAGGATGAAGGCCAATGACTGGACCGTCTTGCCCAGACCCATATCGTCAGCCAGAACCCCACCCAGACCACGCTCGGACAGGAACATCATCCAATTGAAACCGGCGTGCTGGTATTCGCGCAGTGAGGCTTGGAGATCCTTGGGGATCTCGAACTCGGGGATGGTGGCCACGCCCTTGGCCAGCGAGGCCAGGTCGCGGGTGGCCTCGTCCATCTGCATGGTGCCGCCGGATTCGGCCAGACTGACCACCAGGGCGGCAGCATGACGGCGGACCTTGACCGTGGCACCGGCCTTCTCAACCCCGCCGAACTCGATCAGGGTCCGATAGCGGTTGAGCCACTCGTCGTTGATCTGAGCCCGCAGGCCGTCCTTGAACACCATCACGTTCTGGCCACGAGCGGCGTTGCGCAGAAGGTCCTTGATCGGCACCTGGCGACCTTCGACCTCGGCGGTGATGCCCAGTTCCAGGTCATCACGGGTCGCCTCAACCGCGGTGTGGATGGTGATCTCCTTGGGTGGTCGACCGCGATGCAGGGTATCGCGACCCCGCACCTCCCAACCCTGGAGATTGGGGATGACCTGGGCCAGGAAGCGATCAGCGGCATCGCCATCAGCGACGAAGCCGAAGGCCCCACGGCGCTGGACCAGGGCCCCGCGCTTGACGAACTCGTTGCAGCGCTGGAACTCCTGCTCGCGATCCCGTTCACACTTGATGGCATCGCCCTGCTTGGTCTCGGTGACGATCAGGCCGATGCGCTCAAGCGGATCGATTTCTGGCAGGTCCTCATGATAGCGGAAGCTGACCCGACCACACAGGCGGCTGTCAACCTCCCACAGGGTAAGTATGGGCTGCGGGCGGCCGCGGATCATCCGCGCCTTTTCGGCCTGGGGCGGCAGATGCCCGGCGTGGGCCAGGACGCTGCGCCAGGGAGCCTTGACCAACATCCGCTTGGGGACCACCACCGGGCCGAGGAACAGCAGGTCCAGATCTTCAGCCGGACCGGTCCACTCCAGGGGAATGATCCGACCCCGGAAGATGATGTAGGGACCGGGGATGGCCCACACCTGACCGATGGCTGCGCCGCCAACCTCAAAATAGAGGCGCATGGCATCGCCCTTGCC
>SLQH01000469.1 GCA_007131555.1 Planctomycetota bacterium
ATCAGGCTGGTGAGGGCCTGGCGGTCGCTGGCCAGGCCGATGCCGTCGGCGTTGACCACCACCACCCGGCTGTCGCCGGTGCTGTCCTGGAGTTCGCACCAGTCCTGGTAGGCCTCGACCAGGCGCTTGAGGTAGGACAGTTCCAGGTCGTATTCGCGGCGCCGGCCGCGAGCCCGGATGCGCCGACGGACCTCGTCGAGAGAGGCCGACAGGTAGATGACCACGCGGGGCACGAAGTTGATGCGACCACGCTGGCAGAGCTGGGACTGGAGGCGCTGGTACAGTTCCCAGTCCCGACCCTCAAGATTGGCTCCGGCGAAGATCGCCTCCTTGACCAGACTGTGATCAGCGACCACCGGCACCCCGACCGGCAGCGGGCGGGTGAACTGCTCGACGCGGCCAGCCAGGAAGGCCAACTGACAGGGCAGGGCATAGCGGGCCCCATGACGGTAGAAATCGTCGAGGTAGGGATTGGTGATGTCATCCTCGAACAGGCGCACGGCACCGATGTGCTCAGCCAGGGCCCGGGCCAGGGTGGTCTTGCCGGCCCCAATCACCCCTTCCAAAGCGATCTGCAAGGGGGCGCGTTGACGCTTGCCGCTCGTGGTCACGGCAGGATTCCGGCGGCGGTGACGAGGTTGCGGATGTCGTTGTCGAGCATCTCGGCGCTCAGGCCCACGAACAGGGCCGGACTGTCGGCCAGATCATCGGCCCCGACATAGACCCCGACCCGTTGCCACAGACGGCAGGAGACGGTGGCCCGGATCATGGGACCGCTACCCTCTTCATGGCGGCGGTCATCAGCATCAAAACGGCTGTGACGGTTGCGGATCATGGTGTGCAGGGCCACCCGGTCGCGCCACAGCGGCACATCGATCTGGCCGCCGAAGGTGCCCTCGATCAGGCCACCCTTGACCGTCAGGCGGTAGAGTTGCTGCTCATCATCGGGGAAGAAACGCCAGCCCAGCATCAGGTTGAAGTCGATGTTGAAGTCGTCGGGATCCTCATCCTTGGTGTCGCGTCCGCGTGGCGCGGTGCGGTAGCCGACCCCGGCCTCATAGAACTTCCAGGGCTTGGGTTCGATGCGCAGATAGGCGGTCCCGGTGATCGACTCGGTGTCGGTGTTCATGCCGCCACGCAGGCCGATGTAGAACTTGAGCTGACTGATGCCGGCGGTCAGAGGCTGGATCTCCTCCATGCGCTGACCGAAGCTGTCGATGGCCTCGGTGGCCTTGTCGTGGAGGGTGTCCTCCATCACCAAACGGCCGATGGTGCCCTGGCCGCTGACGATCTGGCCGGTGATGGTGCGGATGTCGAGGCCGATCTCGTTGAGGCGCGGCGAGAGCTCGGCCAGATTGTCGATGGTCAGTTTGATCTGGGGGCGGTTCTCCTTGACCATGTCCTCGATCTGTCCGGCTGCACCTTCGATGCGGGTCACGGTATCGGGCAGACCGGCCACCGCTCGGCGCAGATCAGGGCGGTTCTCCTTGACCAGTTCCTCGATCTGGCCGGCCATGTCGCGGAAGCGGGCCACGGCCTGGGCCAGGGCCTCGCGGTTCTCGGCGATGACCTCACGGATCGAGCGGCCCATGCCGCCGACCTGGTCGATGGCCTCGCTGATGCGTTGGCGGTTTTCGGCCACCATGACCCGGATCTCCTCGGACATGGCGGTGAAGCGGTCGGCGGCCTGGGGCAGGGCGTCGATGGTGTTCTTGAGGTTGGCCCGGTTCTCGGCGATCAGATCGTTGATCTGCTGCATGACATCGCTCATCGTCACCGGATCATCGCCCAGGCGGTCCAACAGTTCCTGACGGATGACCTGGCCCTCGCCACTGCTGATGATCACCAGGGTCGAGGCCCCCAGCATGCCCTGGCTGATGGCATAGCGGGTGTCGGGGTTGATGAGAACGGCGTCACGGAACTGGGGCTCGATGTCGAAGTGGACCCGGACCTCGGAGCGGCCGGTGGCATCGATGCCCGGCTCGACCCGTCGCACCCGCCCCACCCTGACCCCGTTGTAATGGATGTTGGATCCGCCGCCCAGGCCCTGGACGTTGCGGAAGCGGACCATGTACTGGCCCTGTTCCAGGGAGAAGTCCCCGACGTAGATCGTGAACCACAGGGTTCCGATCAGGCCGATCAGGAACATCAGGCCGACCTTGGCTTCTAGTGACATGATGGTGGTCCTTGTACTGGCGGCATCAGCGGAATCCCTCGGTCAGGGGGCCATCGACCGCCCCGGTCAGCAGTTGGCGCAGGACCGGATGGTCGCTGGCCCGGATCTCATCGACCGTTCCCAGGGCGATGATCCGCCCCTTGTAGAGCATGGCGATGCGGTCGCCCACGGTGAAGGCGGCCTCCATGTCGTGGGTGATGACGATCGACGTCACCCCCAGGCTGTGCTGGAGTTCGCGGGTCAGCAGGTTGACCCCGCTGACGGTCACCGGATCAAGACCGGTGGTCGGCTCATCGTAGAGCAGCAGGGCCGGGTCCTGGATGATGGCCCGGGCGATGCCGACCCGCTTGCGCATCCCCCCGGACAGGCTGGCCGGCTTGAGATGGAGGATCTCCTCGGCCGGCAGGAAGACCCGCCGCAGGGCGGCGATGACCCGCTCGCGGATCTGGTCTGGGGGCAGGTGCTCGACCTCGATCAGGGGTAGACCGACGTTTTCCTCAACCGTCAGCGAACCGAGCAGGGCGGCATGCTGGAAGACCACCCCCATGCCGGTGCGGTAGTCGTCCCAGTCGGACTCGCGCATCTGACGCAGATCCCAGCGACCGACCTGCAGCTCACCCTCATCAACCGTCAGCGAGCCCATCAGATGCTTGATGAAGGTGGTCTTGCCCGAGCCCGACAGGCCGAGGATGACCAGGGTCTCGCCGCGATAGATGTCGAGATCCAGGCCGCGCAGGATGTGCCGGGGGCCGAAGCGCTTGTGCAGGCCGCGCACCCGGATGAAGACCTCGCGATCGGGTGGCGGCTCGCCGGGCGGTGGCACCGGGCGCTCCATACGTTCAGCATCCCAGGTCTCGACGGTGCTGGTCATACGCCGATCCCCATGGGCAGGATCAGACGCAGCAGCTGAGTCAAAACCAGATCGGCGATGAGGACGAAGATCACGCACAGACGCACGGTATTGGTGGTGCTATGGCCCACGCCCTCGGCCCCGCCCTCGGTACGCAGGCCCTGGGCGCAGGCGATGACGCCGATGATCACCGCAAAGAAGACCGACTTGATCAGGCCGCCCAGGACATCACTGACCCGGACGAAATCGCGCACGCTGTCGGCGAAGGTCGCATAGGGCACCCCGAAGGAGGCCTCGGCGATGTAGGCCCCGCCCAGCAGGCCGACGACATCGGCCAGGGCGGTCAGCAGGGGCAGGCATAGCACCAGGGCCAGGACCCGCGGCAACACCAGGTAGCGCACCGGGTTGATGTTCATCACCCGCAGGGCGTCGACCTCCTCATTGACGTTCATGGTGCCGATCTCAGCCGCCATCGCCGAACCGACCCGAGCCAGAATGATCACCGCCGCCCAGATCGGCCCCAGTTCGCGGGTAAAGGTCACCCCCAGCATGCCGCCGACCATGTCCAGGGCGCCATAGTCCTGCAAGGACGGCCCCATCTGCATGACCATGATCATCCCGGTCAACCCGGCGATCAGGGACAGGACCAGGATCGAACCGATGCCACCAAGATTGATCTGCTGGATGATGGCCCGCCGGCTGCCCCAGAACTGGGGCAGCACCCGCAGGGTGCGCAGGCCCAGGACCACTGACTCCCCGGCCCCGGCACAGACATCCATCAAACGCCGACCGATCACGCTCAGCATGGCCGATCCCCCAGTTCCTGGCCCAGCAGGGCCAGGGCGAGCAGGGTCTTGGCATCACAGATGGCACCGTTGCGGCGATGCTCGGCCAGGGCGGTCAGGGGCATCAGCACCGGCCTGATCAGCTCACCGCGTTCAGGCTGGGCCGCGACCGGGCGCAAATCGAAGGCCTCGAAGATGACCATGGTCTCATCGCTGAGGCCGACACTGGGACAGAAGGTGCAGCGTGGCTCCAGGCGGCCAGCAGCGTAGCCCCCCTCCTCAACCAGTTCACGGTGGGCGGTGAGATGGGGCGCCTCACCCGGCGCACAGGTGCCAGCCGGGATCTCCAGGACCTGGCGGCGCAGAGGATAGCGGTACTGCCAGACCATCAGCAGATGCTCCGGATCCGGCCGGGCGATGATCGCCACCGCACCGGGATGATGGGCCGCCGGCCGCTCGATCTCGCCATCGGGCGTGGCAAAGCGCTCACTGACGAACTGCACCCGATCACTGGCATACAGGGTGGTCGTCGCCAACAGGCGGACATCGGCATCATCACAGAGCACGAGCCTTCCTCCCGACCATCCGGAACAGATCAGCATGGACCTGCGGCCGGGCCAGACAACCCAGGCTGCACGGCGATCATGATGCCCAAGCCCCGATGACGGTCAACGACCCGTGCGTATCGCAGGACTGCCACCTCCGGCACCCCGTCTTGCGGTTCAGTGAGGAGTGACGTTGTTCTCGGCGCAATCCCATCGCCTAGGAGCCTGTAAGGGATAGCGACCGAAATGGCCCAGCCAGTCGACGTGTCAGTCTGTTGCTGACGGCCTAGCCGCATTATTACACGGAGTACCGGGCCTTGGCCCGTGTACATTGGCGAGGGATAATCCTTGAGACCGCTATAGGCCGGGGCGTCGCCGCCAGCGTTGCACCCCGCTTGCGTTTTTGTAGGTGCCCATGA
>SLQH01000207.1 GCA_007131555.1 Planctomycetota bacterium
GGTGCGGCGCCACCCCTGGCGGATGCTGTTCAGCACCCTGCTCCCGGTGATACCGCTACTCATGACTTGGGATGCCTTGGTCAGCGTCTTCAAGACGGATTGCGTGGCCAGCCTCCATGATCTGGTGACCCGCCTGGATGTCGTGGGGTATCGATGGCGGGTGTGCACCGGCCGTTGTGCCCCCACCACGGGACATATGCTGTTACTGATTGGGGAGCCACAATGAATGATCCTGCTGTGGCCATGCTGGAGCGCTACCAGCTCAGCGGTGATCCCTCCGCCTTCACGGATTTGGTGCATCGGTATCATCGCCTGGTCTATGCTGCGGGCGTCCGGGTTGGTGGCCAATCCATCGCCGATGATGTCGCCCAAGAGACCTTCCTGCGTCTGGCGCGTCTGCGCGAACCCGTGCATACCAGTCTGGCCAGTTGGCTGTATCGAACGGCAGTGCGGGTTGCCGTCAGTCTGGTGCGCAGTGAGGCGGCGCGCCATCGTCGTGAGCGGGCACATCAGGCGTCTGCTGAGGATGTGGTCGATGGGCCCGAGCAGCACCAGGAGGACCGGGAGCGTCTGTCGGTTTTGGACAAGGCCCTGGCCGAACTGCCAGATCAGGATCGCGATCTGGTGGTGGGCCGTTATCTGCTCAATCAACCCGTGGCCACCTTGGCCAGCGAGCGTGGGATCAGCCGACAGGCGGTGGAACAACGTCTGAGCAAGGTGATGACCCGCCTACGCAGCTATCTGTCGACCCGTCTGGGCGCCATCACGGTGGTTTCCATGCTGCGAGAGTTGCAGAGCCATCAACAGCACTGTCCGGTACCCGCAGCCGCAACTGCTGATCTCGGGCGTATTGGCATGGCCGGCATTGGCAGCGCAGCTCCGGCGACGGGTTCCAAAGGCCTGTTGGTGATGACGGGCTTGATATTGACAGCCCTGGTCGCTGCGGCGGGTGCCGGGTGGTGGTGGTCACATCATGATCACGATCCGTCGATCTCTGGCCAGGCGCACCGCATGGAGACGCCATCGCCTCACGCAGGGCCGTTCTTCGCCTATGCCGATGCCGTCTATCAGCAGGGCCGATTCCTGCTGGAAGACGATCAGGCCTGGCGTCATCACGGGCCAGTCCGATTATATGATCTGGCGGCTATTTCCCAGACGTTCGGCCTGCCGACCCACGCATCCCCGGAATCCACTGAATCCAGGGTCACTAAATTGTTCCTTGATGGCACCCAGCAGCCGTATCGCGATCTGCCGGTGGACGCCGATGAGGTCCGGCGCGGGATCGAGATCGCACTATCATACCAGATGCCAAGCCAAGCAACGCTGTCGGTTTCACTCCAATTGGAGCCCTATGACGCGCCGCCTGATGACTTGGCTGCACGCATGACGGATCATCCCGTCAGGAGCCGGTGGCCTGTGCCGACGGACGATGTGCTGTCGCACGTGTTTATCTACCGGTTCATTCCGGTCGGGCGAGACGCTACTGGGCTCATTATCGAAGTCCGGTTTTTGTCCAGGATATTTCACCAGGATGGCACCCTTGAACGGCAGCAGGAAGGCGTGCCGATGTTGTGCCGTTTGCCAGACGATGTCCAATGGGTGATGATTCGTCACACTCTTTCTGCGCATCGCTTTGTGGTCTCATCGATCACGGCCCAGGATGTCGTGGTTGGCGATCGTGATGTATCAGCCCCGTGAGCAGGCCGTTCATCGTTCATGGCTGCGCGCTCAATGATATGATTTCCCTGATACAATCTCATACTTGATGAGCGCGATTCATAGGGTTCATCCCCTGTATGATACGCCTTGATGTGTCATACGGATAATCTTTCAGACCAATAATATGGGGTACAAATACCAGTCTGGGTGGATCTAACATATAGATATCATGTGGATTTGGACATCCGGCCTCTCGCGAGAGAAGGAGCGCCCATGCAATCGGTCACCCTGGCCCGTCGGTCTGAAGCTTCCTGCCATGATTGCGACCTGCCTGCCCATGGCGAATGCCCAGCCGTGGCTCACGTACCGGTTGCCCCGCGGCGCCATCGCAGCACCCGGCCGCTGGCCATCAACAACAGCCTCGTGCATGGGATCTGCAACTGCAATTGCCGTCTGTGTGCGGTCAACAAGGCCAGTTATAGCGGCCCCCAGGAGTATCAGCCCCTAGAGGTGACCCAGGCCCTGATCCGGCGGGTCATTGAAGCCGCGCAGCAAGGTTTGCGCATCCGCTACATCGGCAATGCCGGGGACGGCGAACCAACCCTGCACCCGGACTTCATCGGCCGCATGCGCCTGTTCGGCGACATGATCCGGACCTGGGACGACCGTCAGGTCCCGGCGCCCGAGGTGGCGGTCATCACCAATGGCGGGCGGCTCCATCGCCCAGGCATCCTGGAGGCCATCGCCGATAATGGCCTGACCCTGATCATCTCCTTCCCATCGATCGACCCCGAGGCCTACGGCCACGCCATGATGGGCGATGGCGCGCGCGGCGAGGCCCTGCTCAAGCAGGTGCTGCCCGCCATTACCGCCGCCATGACGGCAGCTGCCAAGGGATCGTTACGACGTCTGCAATTTCACATCTCACCGCCAGAACGGGATCTGATCCGCGCCACCTTTGACCGCACGGTCGAGTATCTGAGCAGTACCGCCGCCAGGGTCGGCCTTGACCACCTGGAGCTGATCATGTTCCCGGCTACCGCCAACCGCTCTGGCCTCATCCGCAACGTCCACACCGGGGTCGACTTCTACCGGGATCTGTTCCGGCGCCATAATCGACGACTTCATCACGGTGTACGGGTTGACATGAAGCTGTCATTCCAGCGTTTTTTCCCCAAAATGCGCGAGTTCAGGGACCTGTTGCGTCATTACGCCTACCCCTGCGTATGGAATGGCCAATTCTTTTTCACGGCTGATGGCACCTCGATCTGCTGCAACGATCAGGCAGTGCGCATGCCCCTGGGCAACCTGCGCGATACGGATCTGTCACAGCTGCTGGCCATCAAGGAAGACTTCCTGCCCGCCGTCACCTGCAAAGGCTGCGATCAGGCTCCACAGCGCATGCAGGGCGGCAGACTACTGGCCCTGTTCCGCTTTCTTGCTGGCCGCAAACTCCGGCGCTCGCTGCGTGAACAGGGCCGGACGGAGCCGTGACCGGAGCACTACTGCAGGCGGGTTCGTCGCCGTGTACCGATCACGCAACCGCATGCCGCGCTCGCCACCGTCCCGGGCTGCATCCGGTCAAGCGGCGAAACATACGGGTAAAATGTGGCGGATCCCTCCAGCCGACCCGTTCGCCAGCACCCTGATCGTGCTGGCTGATGCCTGGGCCTGTGTGCGAGGACAGGCCGATGCTGAGCTGCGCGAACAAGTCGAGACTGTTATTTTCACGGAGCGGGCCCCAGTCTTCATGCTCTTCCTCGCCCGCAGCGGATCAGCCAACATGAAGGCCTACGCCGCCACGGCCTTGATCCGCATGGGACTGGCCGCCGAGCGCCCGGACTGGGTCGAGGCCGGCTTGGACCCGGAGCACGGTCTGGTCGCCCTGCTCACCGCCGCGACGCACGATGACGGCCTGTGGAATGAGAACACGCTATTCTACCACTTCTACGCCCTAACCCCCTTGATCGGTGCCGCAGAGGCCTTGTTCCAGCGTGACGGGAGTCTGGATCCCGACCTGCAACGGCAGTTGGGCGACATGCTGTGGATTCCATGGCGTATTGCCGACACCCGCTTGCGCCTGCCGGCCATCGGCGATCTGGCCGATCCGCGTATCTCTCACCTGGGCGCCTGGCGTCATATCTACGAATGGGCGGCGGGCCGCCTGGATCCGGAACGCTTCCGCCCGGTGCTCTCCGCCATCACTGCTGCTGGCTTTCCTCGCCAAGACCTGGCCGCCTTGGCCTATGGCCCTGATGATCCTGGTCCAGTCGCCGCGCCCCCAAGCGGCGATGATCTGCTGGGCGGCAGCGGCCTGGCCCTGCTGCGCGGCAGTGGCCCCGATGCGCCGTATGTGATCCTGCGCGGTGGACGCTACAACCGCGGTCATGACCATCCCGACCGCTTGGGTCTGATCCTGCATGTTGGCGATGCTCTGCTCTCACCGGACCTCGGCGAACCCGGCTACGCCCTGCGCTCAGGGGGGAATCGCTCCTATCACCGGGTAACCGCAGGTCATAACGTGATCTTTGCCGACGAGCGCGAGCAACACGGTGCGGCCCAACTGACGCGGGATGATGACGGCGCACTCCATGGCGTCATCGCCCGCGATCGCCAGGGTGTACGCTTCCAGCGCAGTATCCGCCTGGCTGGCGATCACCTGCTGGTGCTCGACCGTTGGCATTCCTCCCGGCCAATCCGCGGCGGCTGGATCCATCACGGACCAGGGCACCTGGAACTGGAAACCATCGCCGCCGCACTACCCGAGTTGCCACCCTTACCCGACCAAACCGGCTGGCGTGAACTGACCGCCCGCCAGGTTCAGGGTGCCAGTGCCTGGCGCGGTCACTGGCAAGCGGAACAGGGCATAGTGCTATGGGTTCAAGGTGTCACTGACGGCCCGGCCGAGGTCACCGTCGCCGAGGCTCCTGGTAATCCATTTCCAGACCAGCAGGGGGTATTGCTGCTGCGCCTACCGGGCACCGAGCGGCGTGTCGCCAGCGTCTTTTCCTGGACGCGCGGCGCCCCGCCGCAACTGGATGTGCACCTCACCGCTACTGGTATGGAGGTCATGTGGCCGGATGGCCGGCGGGTCACACTGGACGA
>SLQH01000552.1 GCA_007131555.1 Planctomycetota bacterium
CACCCCAGATCCGGACCTGGACCGCTTCGTCAACTCGTGGTGGAAGAAGGAACTGCTGTGGGAGACCGTGCTGTGGCGCAATGGCATCAGCACGCCCTGGCGCAACGAACTGCAGGACGCCATGGGCTATGCGGTCTTCAACCCCGAGGCGGCCCGGCCCTACCTGGAGGAGGTGACCCAGGCCCAGACCGCTGACGGTCATCTGAAGGTCTGGAACACCCGGGCCGGGGAGAAGCCCAACCATCCCCTGGTCGCCTTCCGCCACAACGACGGTGGCATCTGGCTGATCATCTGCTGGTGCGTGGCCATCAACCAGACCGGGCATGGCGCATGGCTGCAACGCCCGATCCCCTTTGCCGACGGCACCTCGGCTCCGCTGCTGGAGCATCTGCGCCGGGCCCTGGAGGAGAGCGCGGCTGATCGCAATGCCGACGGCCTGGTGCGCATGCACGATGGCGACTGGACCGATCCCCTCAATGGCCCAGGACGCAAGGGCCAGGGCGGCAGCGGCTGGGCCACCATGGCCCTGGCCTATGCCGCCCGTCTGCTGGCCCCCCTGGCGGAGCGGGCCGATGATCAGGGCCTGGCCAGGCGCTGCCAGGAACTGGCCGACGAACTGGCCCAGACCGTGCGCCAGCGCCTGTGGTCGGGAAACCGCTTCGCCTATGGCATTGATGATGACGGGCGCCGTTTTGGCGATCAGGACGATGGCCGCACCTGGCTCAATCCCCAGTCCTGGGCCATTCTCAGCGCCTGCGCCACTCCGGATCAGGCCCAGGCTTGTCAAGCCCAGGTCGCCCAGGCCCTGATGACACCATGCGGCCCTCTGGTCAACGACCCTGCCTTCCATGGCTGGGACCCCCAGGTCGGGCGTCTGAGCCTGAAGGTGCCCGGCAGCACCGAGAACGGCAGTATCTATTGCCATGCGGCCGCCTTCTGGGCCGCTGCCCAGGCCCACCTGGGCGACGGTGATGGCGCCTACGATACCCTGCGGCGGATCCTGCCCACCAATCCGGACAACCCGCCGGAGCGCAGCGGCCAGACCCCCTTCTGGCAGCACAACGCCTGGTTCGGCGATCGCACCCATCCCAGCTTCGGTCGCACCAGCTATTCCATCGGCACCGGGACCGTCGCCTGGGGTCTGTGGATCGTCGTCGAGCAGATCCTCGGCATCAAGACGACCGTCGACGGCCTGCTCTGCGCCCCCTGTCTGCCGGCCGCCTGGCGCCAGGCCAGGGCTGAACGCCAGATCGGCCCCTGCCGCTATATGGTCGACATCATCGCCGACCTGCCTGCGGGCAGCCCGACCCAGGTCCTCATCGACCACCAGCCCCAAGCCACGACCCTGGTGCCCTGGCAGAACGCCGAGCAATGTCATATCACCGTGCACTGCCCAGGAGCCGGTCCGGGATAGACTGACGGTTGACCAACCGACACGGCTCGGCCCCTTCAGGGCGGTGATGGGAATATGCCTTCGTTATCCAGTAGCGTCGGCTTTGGCCCGCCGATTGGGCGATGAACGGCACAGATCGGACAACTGAAACGACGGTCCACAGTCAGACTGTTCATAATCTGCAATGATGTGTGTTGAACAAAGATAATGTGGTCTTGGGAGGTGTTCGGCAGGCTGAAGCCTGCCATCCGTGCCGGCTGAAGCCGGCGCTACAGTCGTCGTTGCGTAGCACCATGACTACCAGGGCACAATTGCGCCTGTGGACATGCAGCATCAGGCTGACGCAATCGCCGCTGGCATCTGACTGCGTTTCTATTATAGAAACAACCATGAGCAGTCAGCCCAATCGTTCGCTGGCCGATGGCCTGGCCCTGCTGGCCGAGCTGGCGATAGCCGATAAGGCCCTGGGCTGTCGGCCCCTGGCCCGGCGCATGGCCATGGATCCGGTGCGGGCCAACCGCCTGCTCAAGGCCCTGACAGCGGCCGGCTATGCCGAACAGGATGACCAGCGCCGCTATCGTCCGGGACCGGCCTTCCAGATCTTCGCCGCCATCGCCCTGCATGGCTCGGTCCTGCTGCGCCGGGGCCGGACGGTGCTGGCGGCCCTGCAAGAGGATACCGGCCTGGTGGCGGCCCTGGGGCTGGTGTGGGGCGATCAGGTGGTGTACCTGTGGCATGGTGGCAGCTGCGCCGCCACCGCCCCCTTTCCGGCCCGGACCTCGTCGATCGGCCGCCTGATCGCCGCCCGGGCCAAGGGTCGACGTCATGCCGCCGTGGTCCATGGCCAGCATCGCTCGCTGGCGGTGCCGATTCCCGGTCATGACCATGCCGGCCTGGCCCTGACCGCGATCCCCCTGAAGCGCCCACTCGCCCCCCTCATCACCCGGCTGCATCAGGATGCCGCCCAGATCGCCGGCCCGACCCCGGCCCAGGAGACGCCATGACCTTCGATACCATCGCCGTCAACGATCCCGGTAACGAGCATCTGGCCTACGATGTCTGCGTGGTCGGCGGCGGCATGGCCGGGCTCTGTGCGGCCATCGCTGCGGCCCGCGGCGGGGCCAGGACCGCTCTGGTCCAGGATCGGGCGGTCCTGGGCGGCAACGCCTCGTCGGAGGTCCGGATGTGGATCTGCGGAGCCCATGGCCGCTACAACAAGGAGGCTGGCATCCTGGAGGAAATCCAGCTCGCCAACCTGTATCGCAATCCGGGGCTCAACTATCCGCTCTGGGACAGCATCCTCTACGATCAGGCCCGCAGCTGCCCCGGCCTTGACCTCTTTCTGTCCACCACCATCTGCCGGGTGGCGATGGACGGCCCCCGGCTGGCGGCGGTCACCGGCTGGCATCTGACCCGGCAGCGCTGGCTGCATCTCGCCGCCAGCCAGTTCATCGACTGCTCGGGCGACAGCGTCCTGCGCCTGAGCGGAGCGACCATGCGCCGGGGTCGCGAAGGCCGGGATGACTTCGCTGAACCCCTGGCCCCGGCCACGGCTGACCGTCGGACCATGGGCAATTCGATCCTCCTGCAACTACGCCACAACGACCTGGCTGATCACCGCCCCTTCCGGGCTCCGGCCTGGGCCCGGACCATCCCCGCAGACCACCCCCGCTACGGTGCCCTGGTCCCCACCGGCCATAATTTCTGGTGGTGCGAACTGGGTGGCGAGCAGGACAGCGTGGCCGATGCCGACCGCATCCGCGACGACCTGATGGCCCTGGCCCTGGGGGTCTGGGCGACGATCAAGAACCATCCCGATGGCCGGGGCCGAGCCTGGGAACTGGATTGGATCGGCAGCCTGCCGGGCAAGCGCGAGAGCTTCCGTTATCAGGGGCCGCATCTGCTCACCGAGTCCGAGGTCGCCAGCGGCTGCCACTGCCCGGACCGCATCGCCTACGGTGGCTGGACCATGGACGACCATCCGCCGGGAGGCTTCGACCATCCCGGCGAGCCGACCCAGTTCCATCCTGCTCCCAGCCCCTACGGCATCCCCATGGGGGTCCTCTACAGCAGCAGCGTGCCCAACCTGTGGTGCGCCGGGCGCAACATCAGTGCCACCCACATGGCCATGTCCTCGACCCGGGTGATGGGCACCTGCGCCCTGCTCGGCCAGGCGGCCGGCACCGGGGCGGCCCTGGCCCTGCGCCACCGCTGCGATCCGGCGACCGTCCACCAGGACCACCTGCCGGAGATCCAGAACCGTCTGATGGATGCCGACTCCTGGCTGCCGGGCCTGGCCAAGGCCCCCCCGCCGCTGACCGCCGCCGCCAGCATCAGCGCCAGCCATGGCGATCCGGCGGTCCTGGGCGACGGCATCGAACGCCCTCTGGCCGACGGCAGCCATGCCCTGCATCTGCCACCCGGTGGCTGGGTGGAACTGCGCTGGCCCCAGGCCGTGGCCCTGGAGCGCCTGCGCATCGTCGCCGACAGCGACCTGCATCGTACCAAGCGCATGCCCTGCCTGCGCCCTGAGGACCGCCATCACGAAGCGATGCCCGCCGCCCTGTGGCGTCAGGCGGTGGTCGAGATCCAATCCCAGGCCGAGGCCCCCTGGCAGACCCTGATCAGTCTCGATGACAACCATCAACGCTGTCTGATCCTGCCCCTCACGGCCAGCGCCACGGCCCTGCGCGTCCGCTTCACGGCCCCGTGGTCGGGCGATGAGATCCGCCTCCACGCCCTGGAGGTCGGCCAGCCGGATTGGTGCCAGGCGCCCCGACAGCTGGCGTGGCCGGAGGAATGAGCGCTTCAGTCTGGCATTCCTAGGAGTCGGTAAGGGATAGCGACCGAATTGGTCCAGCCAGGCGACGTGCCTGTCGATCCCCTACAAACTCCCAAGATCGCCGCCTCTTCACACGGAGTACCGGGCCTTGGCCCGTGTACATTGGCGGGCGAAGGATTGTGAGGCGGACATAGGCCAGGGCGGCGGCGCCATCGTTGCAATACGCTTGCGTGCAGCATCGCCGTGAATGATCATGAGTCGCGGGATCCACGGGCCGTATGACGCTCATCATGCCGACGTCCTGGCTGGTATTCGAAGAAAGCATGGCAGCCGCGCGTCGGCACGCGGGCCAAGGCCCGGTGCTCCGTGGTGGGATTGTGACGGGCAATGGTTTTGAGCGAGTCCGAGGCTTGGATCTATTATTCACGGCAATCTGGTTGCGGCGATCCTTGCCAGACACAAAAGCTCCGCACCTACCACAAAGCCATGCCCAAGCCGCATTATGACACGGAGTACCGGGCCTTGGCCCGTGTACATTGGCGGGCGATGATTCTTGAGACGGACATAAGCCAGGGCGGC
>SLQH01000200.1 GCA_007131555.1 Planctomycetota bacterium
AATCACCGCCCGCCAATGTACGCGGGCCAAGGCCCGGTACTCCGGGTAATAAGGCGGCTAGGCTGTCAGCAATAGACCGACACATCGTCTGGCCTGGCCTATTCAGCTCCGGACTCGCCAGCAACCACTGCCCACCCCAAACCCACCACGGAGCACCGGGCCTTGGCCCGCGTGCATACGCGCGGTTCTCATGCCTTCGCCAAGTGCCGGCCCGAGCGTCGGCAGGGCGCTTGGGTAACGGCCCGCAGCTACCGCTCCTCATGATCATCAACGGCACCCCAGAGCGCCAGCGGGGTACAATGATGGTTCCGCCGCCCCAGCCTCTACCGGTCTCAACAATCACCGCCCGCCAATGTACGCGGGCCAAGGCCCGGTACTCCGGGTAAAGATGCGGCCGGGCAGTCAGCAACAGACCGACACATCGCCAAGCCTGTTCAGCCTTCGCAGGGGGGCGAGAAGGTCCTGCAAAGGCCGTGATCCATGCTTGCAAGCCGTCTTCAATTGCTAACATAGCACATCTGTTGAGCGTTCTGGGGCGCGTCATGGCCCCCAGACGACGTGTACGGAGTACGTCCTGTCATCAAGGCGCAGCACGGGCGACATGATGTTGATGCATCGTGCTCCCCCCAACCGACATTGTGTCGGTCGGCTCGCCATTCATGCCCCCTGAGAGGTATCGCCATGGACCAGCATCAGCACCAAGTGGAAATGGTCGACGAGCCCAGCTTGATGGATCTGCTCGCGGCCCTGTGGCGCCAGCGGACGGCTATCGTCTGTACCATGCTGATCAGCGTGTTGTTGGCGGTGGTGGTCATTGCCGGCCTGTTCGTCGGTTCGCCCCGGGCCGAAACCGTGACGCTCCCTTTCCGTCTGCGTTTTCAGGGGGCCTTGGAGGGCCGTTATCCCAATGGTCAGCAGTTCCAGCCGGCTGATATCAGCGCCGCCAGCGTGGTGGTTCCAGTGGTGGAGGCCATGGACTTGGATCGTTTCGCGTCCTACGCCGAACTGTCATCGGCCTTGAGCGTGGTTGAAAGCAGCCCGGCCATGGAGCGCCTGCGGCGCGAATACGAAGCCCGTCTGAGCAATTCGCGCTTGAGCCAGGCCGAGCGTTCGGCCCTGGAGGATGAGTACGAAGCCGAGCGCAACAGCGCCCGCAGCGCATCGTTCATCGTCCAGGTTCAGCGCGATCAGGTCGACATGCCTGTTGAGGTGGCCACGGCCTTCATGAACGAGGTCCTCAAGTCCTGGGCCTCAGAGGCCATGACCCAGCGCGGGGCCTGGACCTACGATCTGGCCATCCCCGGTCGCGGCCTGTTGCAGGAGGGGGCGATTGAGGAAGAGGATTATCTCATCGCCATTGATATGATCCGTGCGGCCTTGAGTCGTATCGATGCTGCGGCCCGTCAGTTGGCTGAGATTCCCGGTGCCAATCTGGTGCGTACCAGCGATGCCCCCAATCTGTCATTGGTCGAACTGCGCTCCCGCATCGAGGACATGCGGCGCTTCAAGATCGCGCCCTTGTTAGCTCGCATCCGTACTCAGGGCTGCTTCCGGGATCGTGAAACCACGACCATTTACCTTCAGGACCAGCTGTATAATCTCCAACGCCGGGCCAAGGCCCTGTCTGAGATGATGACCACCATCGACGACGTGTTTGTGCGTTTGCGCACCGAAGGGCTTGCTGCACCGCAGCGCGGCGATGCGACGATGAGTGAGGGCACGGGGGTGGTCATCCCCCAGTTCAACGAGGGTTTTCTCAACCGTCTGATGACCCTTGGTGCCGAGACCACCGATGTCGACTTCAGGCGTGAGTTGGCCCAGCGGCGTCTTGAATATCATGCCCAACTGGTGGAGTTGCAGAGTGAGGAGTCCTTTTATCAGGAGATCCTCGACAGCATGGAGCGCTTCCAGGAGCAGACCCAGGAGCAGACCCAGGAGCAGGCCCAGGAGGCCAGTGCCCGGCATCGGGCACGCGACGAGGTGGAAGCTCGTTTTGCCGCCATTCTTGCCGATACCCGGGTGCTCATCGACCAGTTGCAGATCCTCCATCAGGAGGTCTCGCGCCAGAATCTCCGTCCTGAAGCCGTCTATCAGATCACCGGCTCGCCCCAGGTCAGACGCCAGGGCCTGCCCCGGACCATGATGGCCGGGGTCCTGGTGGCGGCCCTGGGCCTGGGCGGCATCCTGTCGCTGCTGGTGGTGGCGGTGCGCGAGCGTCAGGCGCGGCTGCGGCGCGAACAGGTGGGAAACGATGATCATCCGCACTCATAGCTACCCCCGGGCAGCCCTGATCGGCAATCCCTCGGACGGCTACGGGGGCAAGACCATCGCCCTGCTGTTCGATGACTTCCGGGCCACGGTCGAACTGTGGCAGACCCCGGAGCTGGAGATCCTGCCCAACCAGCGCGATCACCGCTGCTTCTCCTGCCTGGGCGAGCTGGTCGAGGACGTGCGCCGCTACGGCTACTACGGCGGCTTGCGCCTGCTCAAGGCCACGGTGCGGGTCTTCGCCCGCTACTGTCGCCAGGCCGGCATCGACCTCCACGACCGCAACTTCACCATCCGCTATCAGACCGACATCCCCTCGCATCTCGGCTTGGCCGGCTCCAGCGCCATCATCACCGCCGGCATGCGGGCCCTGATGGTCTTCTACGGTGTGGCCATCACCGAGCCGGTGCTGGCCCGCCTGGTGCACAGCGTCGAGGTCCAGGAGCTGTTCATCCCGGCCGGCCTGCAGGACCGGGTGGCCCAGGCCTACGAGCAGCCGGTGTACATGGATTTTGCCGCCGACCACATGCAGCGCTTCGGTCATGGCGATTATCAGATGCTGCCGGTCGCCAGCCTGCCGCCTTTGTACATCGCCTATCGCACCGATCTGGCTGAAGGCAGCGAAGTCTTGCATGGTGATCTGCGACCCCGCTACAATCAGGGCGAACCGGCGGTCCTGGCCGCCCTTGAGGAATGGAAGCAGCTGACCGACCAGGTCCGCGACCTGCTGGTGGCCGGCAAGGGCTCTGAGATCGGCCCCCTGCTGGACCGCAACTACGACCTGCGCGAAGAGGTCTGCCAGGTCAATCCCCGCAACGCCGAGATGGTGCACCTGGCCCGTCAGGTCGGGGTCAGCGCCAAGTTCACCGGCTCCGGCGGGGCCATCATCGGCGTCTGCGACAGCGACGAACGCTTCGCCCGCCTGAGTGCCCATCTGGCCAGCCACGGCATTGAGGTGCTGCGCCCGCACGTGGTGGCGCGGGACAAGGAGTCACAATGAGGCAGGAGGGGGAGAAGCCGGCGACGGACATGACCCCGGACGGCATCCCGGTCCGGGATCTGCACCCATCTGTGCGCCCGGTGCTGTGGTCCTACGAACTGCACGATGATGCCACCATGCCGCAGATCACCGTGGCTGCCGCAGTCATGGATCGGGGTGACCTGGTGGCCACGCGGTGGCTGCTGCACACGGTCGGCCAGCCTCGCTTGCGGACAGTGCTGCCGCGCGTGGCCCGCCGCATGTCACCCCGCAGCGTCGCTCTCTGGGCGTGTCTGCTAGAAGTCGATCCGCCAGTGGTTGACAGGATTGCATGGGTGGCGGCCTGATGGATTACCCTCATCCCATGCCTGACCCCGTCGTCACCAAGGCCCTGATCCCGGCCGCTGGCTGGGGGACCCGCTTCCTGCCGGCCACCAAGGCGGTGCCCAAGGAGATGCTGCCGGTGGTCGACCGGCCGGTGATCCAGTATGTGGTCGAAGAGGCGGTGGCTGCGGGCATCACCGACATCGGCATCATCATCAGCAGCGGCAAGGAGGCCATCCCGCGCCATTTCAGCCGTGACCCGGCCCTGGAGCGCTGGCTGGAGGAGGGGGGCAAGAACGAGGCCCTGGCCAGCGTGCGCCGCCTGCACAGCCTGGCCAACATCCACTACATCCCCCAGCATGACATGCTGGGCCTGGGTCACGCCGTGCTGCAAGGGCGCAGCTTCATCGGCGCGGCACCGTTCGCGGTCCTGTTGGGCGACACCATCCTCCACGGCGCCGCAGGGGCTTCGGTCACCGGCCAACTGGTCGAGGCCTTCGCCGCCCATCAGGCCCCGGTGGTGGCCTGCGAACCGGTGGCGCGTGAGCGGGTCAGCCGCTACGGGGTGCTGGATGCCACGCCTCTGGGCGACGGTCTTCATCAGGTCACCGGCCTGGTTGAAAAGCCGCGGCCGGAAGAGGCCCCCAGCAACCTGGTCATCGCCAGCCGCTATCTCTTCACCCCCGACATCTTCCCGGCCCTGGAACGCACCGGGCGCGGTCACGGCGGCGAGATCCAGCTGACCGATGCCATGGCCGCCCTGGCCGCCAAGCGCCGCTTCCTGGGCTGCGAGATCAAGGGCCGCCGCCTGGATGTCGGCCATCCCCGCGGCCTGCTGGAGGCCTGTCAGGTGTTGATGGGGGATGAGAAGTGAAACAGGCGGCTCTCGCCCATCAGTTTCATGGTTTCACCACGGAGCACCGGGCCTTGGCCCGCGTGCCTACGCGCGCTTTCCATGCCTTCGACAAGTGCCAGCCGGATCGTCGGCAAGACCAGTGGGCTACGGCACGTAGTTACTGCGCCTCATGACCATGAGCGGTAGCCCAAAGCGCCAGCGGGGAACGGCACTAATGCCGCCGCCCCGGACTCTACCGTCCTCAAAAATCACCGCCCGCCAATGTACGCGGGCCAAGGCCCGGTACTCCGGGTAATAATGCGGCTA
>SLQH01000162.1 GCA_007131555.1 Planctomycetota bacterium
TATCAGGCCGCCCAGGCCTGGTTCCAGCGCCAGAACAACCGGGTCATCGAGGAGGTGGTCGACAGCCTGCGGCGTCAGGACCCGGTCCGCTATGGTCGCCTGGAGGCGGTGGTGCCCCAGGTCTCCGGTCCGGTCCGGCCCGGCACCGATTTCGACATCACCCTGCGTTTCTCCGATGGTACGCGCTTTACGGCCGCCGATGTCATGCGGGCCCGCGAGACCTATAACACCCGCTTCGCCCAGCGTCTGGACGCCGTGGCTCACGCAGCGACCGGCCCTGGGGCGCGGGTGCCGCGCTATGACCCCCAGGGCCGCAATTTCGCCGCCCTCAACCAGACCGACCTGATGCCCCATCATGGCCAGGTCGATCCCCAGGAGTTCGGCCGCATCGCCGCCGTGGTCAACCGTCATGGCGGCATGATGTATGATGATACCCAGGCCGTGGCTTTTGAACTGCGTGGCGATCAGGCCTTCGATGATCGCATCAGCCGACCCTATTTCGAGCAGATGACCCGCAGCGTCGAGCACAAGGTCCACGTGATCGAACAGGTCAACGATCGTCTGGCCCTGGTCGAACGGGCCCAGCGCCGCCTGGAGAGCGGTGGTCGTCCGGCCCATGCCCTGCTGGCCACCCAGATCCGGGAATTGCGGGCCGAGGTCCAGCAGGAACAGTCCCTGCTGGCGAAATATCTCCATCGCCAGCAGACGGTCGGCCGGGTGCTGGCCCACAAGCATGGTCTGGAGCCGCCGTCGTCGGCCCTGGCGATCGATCCGGGCATGCAGGATGCGCTGCGACTGGCCGCCACCCAGCGCGGTCCGGCCTCGGCCGAGGCCGCCCGTCTGGTGGCGGCCAACGCCCGGCGCATCGATGTCGCCAATCGGGCCACCATGATGCAGACCTATGCCCAGATCGCCGCTGCCCGACCCCAGCAGGCCGGCTCGGGACAGTATGTCGCTGATGCCGCCCTGTTGGCGCGGGGCCTGGATTTCGAACAGCGGCGGACGGTGCGGCTGGCCATCGAACGGCAGCTGGCCGATCAGCCTGGCGGCCGCCAGGTGGGCCAGGCCCTGACCCGGGCGATCGACAGCATCCCGCCACCGGCTGCCCGCCACGGGGTCTACTATACCGGTCGGGTTGGCGGCAGCTTCCGTCTGATCCCCAGTGAGGTCCAGGCCCGTACCGTCGGTCAGGTGATGGGATGGGTGGGGCGGATCAACTCCCTGATCCAGGTCACCGATGCTCTGGTCGAGCATGACCTGCCGACCGCCGCCTACCATCTGGGGCAGAGCTATGTCGTTGGTCAGGGCTTCTCGGCGGTCTTTGGCGGCGTGGTGCGCGTGGTGCCCCGGGCCATGCCGGTGGTGATGGCCTACGGAGCGTATTCGGCCAGCAACCAGCTCACCCGCTATGTCATGGAACGGGTCCATATCGGCGGCGTCAACCTGGATGCATATGTCCAGCGGGGCCTCGATGACCTGCTGTTCCTCAGCGCCGTCAGTGACCAGGAGAGTGACGAGCATCTGCGTCGTCTGCTGATGCGGGGCCTGGAGCAGGGGACCCTCCAACTGCCCGATGGGATGGACCTCGCCAGCGCCCTGGCCCAGGTCCTGGAGCGCTCGCGCAGCGGTCAGCGGCCGGTGTTCGGCTTCCTGGCCAGCCAGCCTCCATCCCCGGATCAGGCACCAGAGACGGCCACCCCCGACCATCCCTTCCTGCGTCTTGATGCCCTGGACCTCGACGCCCTGCGGGGCCGCACCCAGGAGGAGATCGAGCGCGCCAACGAACTGTTGCGCCTGCTGCGGCGCGGTCTGGAGAACGGCACCCTGGCCCTGCCGGAAGGCATGAGCCTGATGCAGGCCTACAAGATCGTCCTGCTGCGGGCCGCCCAGCCGGGGCAGGCGATGTTTGATTTCCTGGCCGTTGAGCGACCAGAAACGGTGCCTGATCCCCAGGCCCTGTGTCACCTGATGGGCATCGCTGAACCGCAGGTCTATGTTCAGCCTGTGGGGCGTGATCCTAATCGTCGTGGTGATCAGCGTCGCCATGAAATATTTGTGGTAGTTGACAGCCACTGGCGTATTGATCGCAAGGCTGGCTCCCTGCCTCATGGCAGTATGGTCCTGCGACGCGATGGCGTGGAGGTGGCACGCCGCAGCTTTGGTCCCTATCGCTATGATCTGGAGCCTGGCCCGGCCGCCCATCGCCAAGCCTATCGGCTGCTCGACTGGGATCTCAGGCATGCTAGTCCGCAATCGCGGGCCCGCATCGCCCAGACCCAGGAGCGCTCTCTGGCCCGGTCCTGGGCCCTGGCATTTGAAGACCATGCCCCTGGCAGTCTGCTGGCCATGGTCGAACCGGTTGAGGAAGGCCGTCGGATCCTGCCTGAATATCGTGATCCCGACATGCGCCGTATGCATCATCATCCGGCTGAACACGCCTATCTCTGGCGGGTGGTGCTGGTCGATCCCCTGCAAGACCTGTTCGACCGGGATCGCGATGTCACTCATTACCAGTATCAGATCAGCTGGGAGCCGGCACTTGACGGTCCGGTCATCACCGGTCCGGCCCTTGACCGATATACCTCTGTGACCATGGCGGTGCTGCCGTATGCCGCATCAACCGGGGTCCGTGCAGGTGGCCCCAGGGTCCTGGTTCGCGAGGGTGATCATGTGCGCGGTGATGATCCTCCAGATGCTGGTCTCGCTGATCATTATCAGGCCCTGCGATCGGCGCTGTCCCTGGCCCATCCTCAGCCGACATGGCCCCAGGACTGTGAGACGGCACCATTCAGGGTCCATACCAGCATGCTGCCAGAACAGTTCGTGTCCGAGTATATTCCCATGCCTGAACGGCACGGGGGTGGTTACATCATGTTCTTCATCGTTGAAGGACACCGGGTGGCAGCACGAGGTCAGTATGCTGATGGCAGCATCCGTCTATGGTATTCCATGCCGCCACAGGAGTTCACCCGCTATGCTGGCCCATTCAATCCGTATCATGCTCTGGTGACCATTGCCGATCCGATGATCTCACAACTGTCCAGTGCTGGATCGGATGTTCGTATCAGGGCCAGCTATGGCGGGGTAGGGCAGCGGGTCACCATCATCGCTGATGGTCTGCTGCTGGCTGACCTGCGACGGCATGATGGCACGGTGCCCAATCGATACCTGGAGATGTGGTGGGACCAAGGGCGTCTGCATGGACCATTGCTGACCGACCGCTACACGGGGGTCTTCCGCGAGGGCCAGCGTGAGGGTCTGCATCGCTACGCAGTGGGGCAGCGACAGGACATCCATCGTTGGCGATCTGGTCGATTGCACGGTGTCACCCGCCGACAATCATCGCCAGATCAGATTGAGGAACTGGAATTTGACCAAGGAGTCCAGATCCGGCGGACCCAGTTCAATGCCGCAGGTGAGGTGATGAGACAGGAGGGTCATGTCCAGGTCGATGGCGAGCTGGTGCTGCACGGTCTGCAGGTGCAGCGTCAACGCCGCTTGGCCAACCGGGAGACGGTCTCTGAGCAGCGCTATGATCATGGTCAGCGTCATGGCTGGCAGAGCGTCATCGTCATCATGGACGATGATGGCCGGCAGGTGCCCAGTAGTCAGGACCGTTATCGACACGGTGACCTGGTGCAGACCCGGCGTTTTGACCAGCACGGCGGTCTGCATGCAGAATCCTGGTTTGAGGAGGATTGGTGCATCACCGTGGCATATCGCATGGACCGCAGTCGTCAGGCGATGCCAGGGGTCATTGAGCGGATTGAGGTCGTCAAGGCGAATCCGGGTCACAACGAGCGCAATCGTTTTCGGATCATGGACACCAGCACCTATCGCAGGATCCGGTTTCATGCGCCGCTGCCGTCGGACATGGCGGCAGCGTCTCATCGCATCGAGTCGGATGTCTGTGTCGAGGAAGGTCGTCGTGTTGGTCTGCTGCGGCGTTATGACTATGCTGGGGATCCACCGCGTCTGCGCTCCATCACCCTTGGATTGATCCATGAGGGCCAGGAATATGAACGCTTGGTGATTGATGGCGAGGTCCGCCGGGATTCATTTCCGGACGGCGTCCTGGCAGGTGCCCTGACCCAGCAGGCCCAGATTGAACGCCGTTTCCCCATGCCCGCCGAGGTCCGTACGCTGATTCCTCCACATCCGGAACCGGGGCCATAGTGGGGATGCCGACACCTGATATGGGACTCACCGGAACTGTGCTGAACCGTATGACGGGTGACGTTCATTGCATTCGTCGCTCTGTCTGGGGCATCGGCCCAGCCCACAGATGATTCGTTGCTGTTCAGGAGTATCCCATGCGCCCTGTGATCCTGTTCATCATCGCTGCCGGACTGCTGGTGCTGGTGTCCGGTGGCTTGCTGTGGTGGTCGGCCGGGCCGGCGGTGCCGTATACCGACGATGGTCGGGTGCCGGTGGCCACCACCCTGTTCCCTTTGTACGACATGGTCCAGGCCATCGGTGGCGAGGCCGTCCAGGTCCATCTGATCCTGCCGGCCGGGGCCGATGCCCACGGCTTTGATCCCAGTCCTGGTGATATGCAGACCCTGCGCCGTAGCGCCCTGCTGGTCTATACCGGGGCGGCCATGGAGCCCTGGGTTGGTCGGGTGAGGGGGGTGCTGGGGCGGCGCGGTCCGCGTCTGGTCGATGCCAGTGGCGGGCTGCTGGGTCGTCTGTCCGGTCATCATCATGGCGGCTGTGATGGTCATGACCATCA
>SLQH01000071.1 GCA_007131555.1 Planctomycetota bacterium
CCTCGAAGATCACCGTGTCCATGACGCTGCCGGTCTCGACCAGGGCCGTGGCCAGGATGGTCAGCGAGCCACCGTTCTCGATGTTGCGGGCGGCACCAAAGAACTGCTTGGGCCGGATCAGGGCCCCGGATTCGATGCCGCCGGACATGATGCGGCCGGAACTGGGGGCCTCGGTGTTGTAGGCCCGGGCCAGGCGGGTGATGGAGTCCAGGAGGATGACCACATCCTTGCCCTGCTCGACCAGGCGCTTGGCCTTGGTGATGGTGATCTCGGCGCACTGGACATGGCGAGCGGCACGCTGATCGAAGGTCGAGGCGATGACCTCGCCTTGGACGCTGCGCTGCATGTCGGTGACCTCTTCCGGTCGCTCGTCGACCAGCAGGACGATCAGGGTCACCTCAGGATTGTTGTGGGTGATGGCGTTGGCGATCTTCTGCAGGTAGACGGTCTTGCCGCACTTGGGCTGGGATACGATCAGGCCCCGCTGGCCCTTACCGATGGGGGCGATGAGGTCGATGATGCGCAGATTGAGGTCGTCCGGCTGGTCATCGCGTTCCATGAACAGCCGATCCTCGGCGTGCAGGGGGACGAGGTCCTCGAAGTTCTCGAAGCGGGGATGGTTGTCGACCGGATGCCCCATGGCGGTATGCAGATTGATCATCTGCGGGCAGGGCTCATGGCCTCGCGGTGCCCGGGCCACACCGGTGACGTGCATGCCGGCCCGCAGGCCATAACGGCGCAGCAGCTGGGGCGGGATGAAGGTGTCGGTGCTGTTGACCAGATAGTGGTTCAAGGGACTGCGCAAATAGGCGACATGGTCCTTGAAGCCCTTTTCAATGAAGCCATCAACGATGATCTCATCGCGACGGCCACCAGCGACCAGACGCAGGATTTCACAGATGCAGCCATGGCGGTCGAGGGAGCGGACATCACGGATGCCCAGGCGCTCGCCTTCTTCCTGCAGGTCGGGCAACTGTCGTTTCAGATAGTCATCAAGGCGGACGGTGACCGGTTCGATGATCTGCGGTGCCGCTGGGGCCGGTGCAGCGGCGGGGGCCTCGCCGTTGTCATCGTCACCATCGGGGCCGGGTGGCCGGTTCTGACGCAGGGCGTTGAGGTCTATGCCCTTGCAGCGGGCCAGAATGGTCTTGGCAAAGGCCTCCAGGAGGCTGGGATCACCGTTGTTGTCGACGGTCAGATGACAGACCTTGCGTCGGGCATCGGCGTCACCGAGGCGGTCCTGACGGCGGTCCAGTTCATCCTTGTCCCAGCCGCGTTCGGCGACCCGCTGACAGCGTTGTTCAAAGGGGGCGCGGACGTAGACGGTCATGGTACAGAGTTCGTCGAGACCCAGTTCGTGCAGCAGGGCAGCGTCAATGACCACGAAATTGCCGGCCTTCTTGAGCATCGTCTTGAGCTTGGCGACCAGACGGGGATGACAGATGGTATTGAGGGTCGCGGTCTTGTCGTTGTCGACAAAGGCTGCGTCAGCCAGTTTCTGACGGTCAATTGCGCCCTTGTCATCCAGGATCTGGTCACCAAAGGCGGTCACCAGCTTCTTCTTGGTGGCCGGGGTCTGGATGGCTTCATGGCCGATGGCGTCAGCATCCAGGACCGTGGCTCCCAGTTCAGCGAAACGGGCGGCCAGGGACGTCTTGCCGGCACCGGGCGCGCCGGTTAGGCCGATGATGACGGTCTGGTCTTCGCCAACCGTCAGATCCAGCTGCTCAAGGGTCTGGTGATCGGGGCGGAAGCCGCGTCGGGACCGCCGCCGGCGGGAGCGGCGGCGACCACCAGAGGCGGTGTTGTCGGTGTTGTGAGAGTCGTTGTTGGGAAATGACACGAAACATGCTCCTCGGTCAATGATGGGATACAGACGTTACATGAGTGATAGCCAGTTGTCGCCCTGGCGGACATCCGCCTCAAGCGGTACTGACAGATTCCAGGCGCCGGTCATGGCTTGGCGCAGTCCGCTGATGGCGGCTGGCAACTGTTCCTGGGGACATTCGACCAGCAGTTCGTCATGGATCTGCAGGATCAGATGGGCCTGGTCAGGCAGGGTGGCGGCGCAGGCCAGCATGGCCCGCTTGATGAGGTCGGCGGCCGAGCCCTGGATGGTGCTGTTGAGGGCGGTGCGCTCGCCCTGCAGGCGTTCGTTGTGGTTGCTGCTGGCCAGTTGGCGGATGTGTCGGCGACGGCCGGCCAGGGTCTCGACGTAGCCACGTTCCTTGGCCTGGGCCACCACTGTCTCGACAAAGTGCTTG
The DNA here is from genome assembly GCA_007131555.1 of Planctomycetota bacterium. Classification (GTDB taxonomy): domain Bacteria; phylum Planctomycetota; class UBA11346; order UBA11346; family UBA11346; genus SLQH01. The sequence goes on from SLQH01000071.1 coordinate 2,265, forward strand.
ACCCTGTCGAAACGAGCGAAGTACTCGTCGATGAAGTCCTTGGCCTGGGCCCGGGTGATGCCCAGCTGCTGGGCCAGGCCGAAGCTGCTCTGGCCGTAGATGATGCCGAAGTTGACCGCCTTGGCGGCCTGGCGCATGGCCGGGGTGACGCTCTGCTCATCACAGCCCTGGACCCGGGCGGCGACAAAACGGTGGATGTCGGCGCCCTGGTGGAAGGCGGCGCAGAGGGTCGGGTCTTGGCTGAGATGGGCCAGCACCCGCAGTTCGACCTGGGAGTAGTCGGCGGCGACGAAGCAATGGCCCGGCGAGGGGACGAAGGCGGCCCGCAGTTCGCGTCCCAGTTCGGCCCGCTTGGGGATGTTCTGGAGATTGGGCTGGTCGGAGGACAGGCGGCCGGTCTCGGTGCCGGTCTGGCGCAGATGGGTGTGGATGCGGCCGGTGACCGGGTTGATGTGCTCGGGCAGGGTCCGCAGATAGCTCGATAGCAGTTTGGCCAGGGAGCGATGCTGCAGCAGCAGACCGGGCAGGGGGTGGTGGTCACGCAGGGCCTTGAGCACGTTGACATCAGTCGATGGCCCGGAGCGGGTCTTGCGGATGACCGGCAGGCCGAGCTTGGTGAACAGCATGGCGGCGATCTGCTTGGGGCTGGCCGGATTGAAGTCCTTGCCGGCGATGGCCCGGATGTCCTTGTCGACCTGATCAAGGTAGGCCTCCAGGTGGTGCCGCTTGGCATCAAGGACATCGGGGTCGATGGCGATGCCGCGGTATTCCATGTCCGCCAGCACCGCCGCCAGGGGGATCTCCTGCTCCCGATAGACGGTGTCCAGGGCATGCTGGGCCAGCTCGGCCTCCAGGACCTGGGCCAGGCGCCAGGTGCACTGGGCATCCTCGCAGGCGTAACGGGCCACGACCGCGACCGGGACCTCGGCCATGGTCTGGCCCTGGTCGAGGTCGATCACCGCCGCGGTGGGGATCTTCTCCTCACCGAGGATGGTCCGGGTCAGCTGGTCGAGACCATGGCTGTCGCGGGCCGGATCAAGCAGCCACGAGGCCAGCATCGGATCGCCGTCCAGGCCGGCGACCGGAGCCCCGGCGGCGCGCAGGAACTGGAGGTCGAACTTGGCGTTCTGGAAGACCTTGGCGATGGCCGGATCGGCCATGAAGGCCGCCACCAGGGCTTGGACCTCCTGCCAGTCGACGACCGTCTCGCCGGGGGCTGCCAGCAGGGGCAGGTAGGCGGCCGAGCGAGGGCCATCAAGGCCGGCGGCGAAGCTGATGCCGACCAGACGGCCGCGATGCGGGTCCAGGTCGGTGGTCTCGGTGTCCACGGCGCAGCGCCCGGCGGCACGTAGGCGGTCCAGGAAAGCTGGCAGATCGGTGGCGCTGAGGATGTGGTAGTCGGCACCCTCGCTGGCCTGGCCATGGATGATGGGGAAGTGACGAGCGATGGAGAAGCCGAGTTCCTCGTAGAAGCTGCGGGCCTCCTCTGGCAGCTGCGTGGTCTTGACCAGGCTGTCGATGGATGGCAGATCGGGGACTTCGGCGAAGGTGATCAGGCGGCGGGTCAGGTCGACCCGGTCGCGGAAGGCCTCGACGTTCTCGCGCTGCTTGCCGCGCAACTGGTCGGTGTTGGCCAGCAGGGCCTCCAGTGATCCGAATTGCGTCAGCAGCTTGACCGCCGTCTTGGGGCCCACCCCCTTGATGCCGGGGACGTTGTCAGCGGAATCGCCGATCATGCACAGGTAGTCGACCACCTGATCAGGGCGGATGTCCTTCTCGGCCAGCAGTTCGACCGGCCCCTTGAGTTCGTCCTTGGCCGGATCCCAGACGTGGACCCGGTCGCTCAAGACCTGCGACAGATCCTTGTCCTTGGAGCAGATGCGCACGTCCATGCCCAGCTGTTCCCCGGCCTGGGCCAGGGTGGCGATCACATCGTCGCCCTCGAAGCCGGCGTGGCACAGCAGGGGCACCCCGGAGACGGCGGCCAGACGCTCGACATCGGGGATCTGCTGGCGCAGGGCATCTGGCATGGGGTCGCGATGGGCCTTGTAGTCGGGATAGATGTCGTGGCGGAAATTCTTGTCACGATGGTCCAGGACCAGGGCCACATGGCTGACCTGGGGATGCTCGCGCAGGGTCTTGAACAGCAGGGCGAAGGCGTGGGTGACGCCGGTCGGCCGCTGTCCGGGACCTGTGAGCGCAGGCATCCCGAAGAAGTAGCGATAGGCATAATAATGCCCATCGATGATGACCAGGGTAGACGGTTCAGGCACGGGTGGGATCGTATTCCACGGTTATGAATGCCGGATGGTGACCGCGTCAGACCCCCCTGGGCCATGAGTCATTGCCATCCGTGATCACAGTCCCATCGCGGCGATGGGAACGTGACGCCTGGAGAGGGGTCCTGGCATCAGTCAGGACCAGATAGATGCAAGCCCCCAAGGAGCGACGTCAG
>SLQH01000315.1 GCA_007131555.1 Planctomycetota bacterium
GAGTACTTCGGTGAGGATCCCTGTCAGGTCGCGACCATGGCCGTTCCCGTGATACAGGCCATTCAGAGCCACGATGTCGCGGCCTGCGTCAAGCATTACGCCCTCAACAACCAGGAACTCAATCGCATGCGGGTCGATGTCCTGTGCGATGACCGGACCCTGCATGAGATCTATCTGCCAGCCTTCGAGGCGGCCGTGCGGCAGGCCGGGGTGCTGACGGTGATGGGGGCCTATAACCGTTTCCGTGGTCAGCACTGCTGTCACCACGCCACCCTGCTGGTCGAGATCCTCAAACGCGACTGGGGCTTCACCGGCCTGGTGGTCTCGGACTGGGGCGGAGTCCATGACAGCGATGAGGCGGTGGCCAATGGCCTGGACATCGAGATGGGGGGCGGTCTTGACCGTCAATACCTTGATGCGCCGCTGCGCGCCGGGCTGGCCGAGGGCCGCTACCGTCGTGAACAGGTCGAGGCCAAGGTGCGGCGCATCCTGCGGGTGATGCTGGCCATCGGCACCGATGATCCGCAGCGCAGCCAGGGAGCCAAGAATACCCCCCGGCATCAGGCCGCGGCCCGGCGCATCGCCGATGAGGCCCTGGTCCTGCTCAAGAACGATGGTGCCTTGTTGCCCTTGACTGAGATCAAGACCCTGGCGGTGATCGGTGAGAACGCCACCATGCAGCATGCCGGCGGTGGCGGCAGTTCGGGGCTCAAGGCCCTGTATGAGATCACCCCCCTGGAGGCCCTGCGCGAGCGCCTGCCGGAGGTGGAGATCATCCACGAGCGGGGCTATCCCTGCCTGCCGGCGGGCATGGAGCCGATCCCACCGCAGATGCTCAGTGCCCCGGATGCCGCTGGCATCGGGGCCTGGCGGCAGGAGGTCTACCCCAACCGTCGCCACCAGGGCGAGCCGGCGCAGGTATTGACGGTGCCGACGGTCGAACTGGCCTGTGAGTCGGTGCCCTATGCCGGGCTGACGCCGGGCGACTGGAGCGTGGTCTGGCATGGTGAGCTGATCGCCCCGGCCGACGAGGAGGTCCGCCTGGTGGTCCACGGCGGCGACAACTGGATCCTGCGGGTTGATGATACGATCCTGGCCAGCGTCTGGGATCTGACGGCTCCCGGCCTGGTCGTCGAAATGCTGCGGCTCAGCGCCGGTCAGCGCTATCGCATCTGTCTGGAGCTGCACCCTAAGCGCCCCGGTGGCAGCATGCATTTTGGCTGGGTCAGGGCCGGAGCCCAGGCCGGGGCCGCCCTGCCGGACATGCAGGCCCGGGCCGTGGCCGCCGCCGCCCGCGCCGATGCCGTGCTGGTCTTCGGTGGCAGCAGCCATTTGCAGGATGTCGAAGGCCAGGACCGCAAGAGCTTCCTGCTGCCCGGCAACCAGGATGCCCTGATCGAGGCCGTGGTGGCGGCCAATCCCCGCACCGCCGTGGTCCTGTTTGGTGGTTCGCCGGTGGCCTTGCCTTGGGCCGATGCGGTGCCGGCCATCGTCCAGGCCTGGTATCCCGGTTGTGAAGGAGGGCGGTCCCTGGCTGCCCTGCTCTGTGGCGACATCTGCCCCAGTGGCCGTCTGCCTTTCTCGTGGCCGGTCGCCCTTGAGGACTGTGCCGCTCATGCCCATGAGGCCTATCATGCCGATCAGGTGACCTATCACGAAAGCCTGGCCATGGGCTACCGCTGGCATGACGGAGCCGGGCCGGCCCCGCGCTTCCCCTTCGGTCATGGCCTGGGGTACACCACCTTCTCCTACGACGATCTGGTGATCGAGGATGATCCGGATGACGGCGTGGCGGCGGTGTATGTCACCATCACCAACACCGGCGACCGGGACGGGGCCGAGATCGTGCAGCTCTACGTCCACGACGAGGAGTCATCCCTGCCGCGTCCGCCCAAGGAGCTCAAGGGCTTTGCCAAGGTCATGCTGGCACCCGGTGCCAGCCGCCGGGTCCGCCTGCCGCTGACCCGTCGTGACCTGTCGTTCTACGATCCCCAGGCCCAGTCCTGGATCGCCGAACCGGGCGCCTTCACGCTGCTGGTCGGCGCCAGCGCGACCGACATCCGTTGCACCGGACGGTTCATGTATGCCGGGTAGGCAGATTGATGACTGCCGTTTTTGAGCGTAGCGGGCGTGAGGTCTTCCGGCATGGTCTCACGCAGAGAGCGCAGAGAGCGCAAAGGCCCTGCGGGCGGCGGAACAGGAACCAAGAAGACAGTCTCCTGGCTTTCCTTGGCGATCTCTGCGCACTTGAGCGAAGCGGGCGTGAAACATTCCGAAATGGTTTCACGCAGAGAGCGCCAAAACCCTGCGGGCGGCGGAGGCGGCAGTATCCAGACGACCATCAGCCACCCCCAAGGCTGTTCCAACGGTGGCCGGTGGTGGCGATCAGGGTGTCGGCTTCGCTGGGGCCGTTGCTGCCGGGCTGGTAGCGGGCGATGGGGAAGGAGGGGTCGTCTTCGATGGCCTGCAGCAGGGGGGTGATGTGACGCCAGGCGTGATCGACCGCGTCGGCGCGGGCGAAGAGGGTGGCGTCGCCGCGCATGGCATCCAGCAGCAGGCGCTGGTAGGCGTCTGGTGAGGGACGACCGAAGGCCTGCTGGTAGCGGAAGTCCATCAGGACGTCGCTGACCTGGAGGGCCTCGCCGGGGGTCTTGCAGCCGAAGCGCAGGGCGATGCCCTCGTCCGGTTGGAGGCGTAGGGTCAGGACGTTGGGCTGGAGGTTCTGGCACAGTTCCTCGCGTCCGAAGACGCAGAAGGGGATGCGCTTGAAATGGATGGCGACCTCGGTGACGCGGGCGGCGAGCTGCTTGCCGGCCCGCAGATAGAAGGGCACGCCCTGCCAGCGCCAGTTGTCGACATGGCAGCGCAGGGCGGCGTAGGTCGGGGTGCGGGAGCCGGCGGCCACGCCCGGTTCCTGGCCATAGCCGTCGTATTGGCCGGCCACCAGGGCGCTGTGGGCCATCTCGGCGGTGACCGGACGCAGGGCCCGCAGGACCTTGACCTTCTCGTCGCGGATGGGATCAGCGGTGAAGGCCACCGGGGTCTCCATGGAGATCAGGGCCATCACCTCCAGGAGGTGGTTCTGGATGAAGTCGCGCACCACTCCGGCGCGGTCATAGAAGCCGGCCCGCGAGCCGACCCCCAGGGTCTCGGCGGCGGTGATCTGGATGTGGTCGATGTGGTGGCGGTTCCACAACGGTTCGAAGATGGTGTTGGCGAAGCGCAGGACCAGGATGTTCTGGACCGTCTCCTTGCCAAGGTAGTGGTCGATGCGATAGACTTGGTCCTCGGCCAAGCAGTCGGCCACCACGGCATTAAGGGCTCGGGCCGAATCGAGATCGTGACCGTAGGGCTTCTCGATGATGACCCTGGCCCAGGAGCCGTCATCCGGACGGCTCAGGCCGCTGGCATGCAGGTGGCGGAGGATGACCGGGTAGAGTTCGGGCGGGGTGGCGAGATAGAACAGCCGGTTGCCCCCCAGTTCCCCGGCGGCGTTGTGCTCGGCCAGATGCCTGGCCAGGGCCTGGTAGGCCTGGGGATCATTATAGTCGCCGGCATGGTAGTCGAGGAGGTCGATGAAGGAGCCATCCTCGTCGCCGTCGGCGGCGATCATCTCACGATAGGCCTGCTGGTCGAGGCTGCTGCGGGCGAAGGCGATGATGTGGAAGCGTTCCGGCAACAGACCGTCCTGGTGCAGGTGCCGGAAGGCCGGCAGCAGCTTGCGCCGGGTCAGATCACCGGATCCACCGAAGATCACCGTCTGGCAGGGGCCAGGACGGGGCGCCGAGGTCGGGGCCTGGGGATTGAGGATGCGCAGGGATTCGTGGGGGGTTGGCATGAGGGGTTCCGTGTTCTAGAGATCGCAAAAAACGATGAAAAAGAACTCACTACTGAGGTCTGAGGGGACTGAACAGGCATTGTTCTTCCTTCGTGACCTTCGTGCTCTTCGTGGTTGAAAGAGGTCATGTCTACAGCTGAGAAAGAATTTTAACCACGAAGGACACGAAGAGCACGAAGAGGCAAGCAGTACATATCGTGATCGGTCGAATTGCCCTAAGAACCTCAATGCTTCATGATCTTCGTTCGCTGACTACTGTTCAGTCATGTATATGATTTCAACTACGAATCTCGCGAATAAATATGCAGTAATTTCTCTTCTATTCGCGTGACTGGCGTGATTCGTAGTTTTTTTCTGCCTTTGAAAGATCTCCGATGTGCATCTGCCTGTCTGATATGAACCTGAAGGCTGTTATCTCAAAATTATCAATATATGGTGGCATTCAGTCGTTTCTTGGGGCGATTCCATAGTTTCTACCACTCTTCCATGGGATCCAAAAGGCGCGGCAGCTGCTTGGCCCAGGGTGGCCGGGCCAGGCGTTGGGCACCGAGCCAGGCGGGGATATCGCCGAAGGGATAGCCGGCATCGGGCACGAACAGGCCGACCTCGCCCTGATGGCGGTCCTTGTCGACGCTGTCGACCTGGGCCAGGGTGCTGCCGCCGCGGCTGATCACCACCTGCGGCCCATCATCGGCGAAGGGGGCGGCCAGGCTGACACTGACGTCGGCCAGGCGCAGGCCCGTGTCGGTGGCGCTGACCGGTGGCAGTTCGGGGCCGGGCCACAGCACGGTGAGGAAGCGGCCGCTGGCAGCGTTGTGGGTCCAGCGCAGGCCGACGGTGGCCTCGCCGCCGCC
>SLQH01000377.1 GCA_007131555.1 Planctomycetota bacterium
ATTGTGGGCCGCCACCCCGGTGAAGGTGTCGATCAGGTCGATGGCCCGGCCATCAGCCGCCTGACCGGCCCGCATCGGCCCACCGGAGGCGAAGATGGTGGGAATATCCAAGCGCATGGTGGCCATCAGCATGCCCGGCACGATCTTGTCGCAGTTGGGGATGCAGACCATGCCGTCAAAGCAGTGGGCCCGGACCATGGCTTCAACGCTGTCGGCGATGATCTCGCGGCTGGGCAGCGATTGCAGCATGCCGTCATGGCCCATGGCGATGCCGTCACAGATGCCGATGGTGTTGAAGATGAACGGCACCCCGCCAGCAGCCCGCACCGCCTCGCTGACGATCCGGGCCACCCGATCAAGATGGACATGCCCGGGGATGATCTCGACATGGCTGGAGACCACGGCGATGAAGGGCTTGCCGAAGTCCTCATCGCGCACCCCAGTGGCCCGCAACAGGCTGCGATGCGGGGTGCGGGTGGGGCCGGCGGTGATCTGGTCGCTGCGCATGGGGTGCTCCTCGACAGCCGGCACACGGCCTGCTGTAGAGGCAGGGTTCTAGCAGACCCCGCCCCAGCGACCAGCGCTTTCATCCCGAGCCTGGGAGCCTATCCGCAATAGACTGACACATCGCCTGGCCCGGTCTTTTCGGCCCTGACATTGCCGATAGGGTGAGGCATATATGGAGAAAGACATGGACCATCCCAACGTAGTGCTCATCGTTGCCGACCAGTGGCGGGCCGACTGTCTGGGGCGTTGTGGCCGCCACCCGGTGCAGACCCCCCATCTTGACCAGTTGGCCGATGAGGGCCTGCATTTCCATCAGGCCTGGGCCGATGCGCCGATCTGCATGGCCCAACGGGTGACCCTGCTCACCGGGCAGGTGGCCGCACGATTCGGCCATCCCGGCAACTGGGGCAGCGGCCAGGGGCCGGCCATCGACCGCCGCGCCACCCTGCCCGCCCTGCTGCGCGACCAGTGCGGCTACCAGACCCGGGCCATCGGCAAGATGCACTTCGAACCGGCCCGGGCTCGTCATGGCTTTGACCATGTCTGTCTGCACCCCAACGACTACGTCAACTGGCTGGAAGGCACGCCCTGGGCCGGCACCTACCGTGGCCACGGCCTGGGAGGCAACGAGGTGCTGCCGGTGGTCGCCGCCCATCCTGAACCCTTCACCCACACCCACTGGATCGTCGATCAGGCCCTCGACTTCTGCCAGCAACGCGAACCGGGAGTGCCGTTCCTCCTTCAGCTGATCTTCGAAGCCCCCCATGCCCCCTTCGATCCGCCGGCCGAGGTCCTGCGCCTCTACGATCACATCGCCATCCCCGAGCCGGTCTGCGGCGACTGGACCGGCGCCCGCCCCTCGGCCATGGAGAGCGACCGCCTGGGCGGCAAGCTCGACCGCCTCGATCCGGCCTGGGTGCGCGAGGCCCGGCGCCACTACTACGCCCAATGCACCCACATCGATCATCAGCTCGGCCGCCTGTTCGGCGAGCTTTCCAAGCGCGGCTGGTGGCAGGACACCCTGGTGATCTTCACCGCCGACCACGGTGAATGCCTGGGAGATCACGGCCTGTTCCACAAGTCGCACTTCCTCAACGCCTCGGCCCGGGTGCCACTGATCGTCAAGCCCCCGCGCCATCTGCCCAACCAGGTCCTGGCCAGCAACGAGGCGGTGATGACGGCCGACATCATGCCCACCATCCTGGCCGCCTGTGGCGCCCAGCCGACGGCGGCGGTGGACGGGCGCAACCTCCTGCCGGCCCTGGCCGGACAGCCGGTGGGCGACAGCCGCCTGTGCGGCGAATGCGGCGCCTACGCCTTCGCCACCGATGGCCGGCTCAAGCTGTGCTGGTACCGCCACGGCGGCGTGGCCCAGCTCTTCGACCTGCACGCCGACCCCGACGACCTGCACGATCTGGCCGCCCAACGGCCCGACGACCTGGCCCGCCTGCAGCAGCAGCTGGCGCACTGGTTCACCCACCATGACCGACCCCACGCCCGCGACGGGGCCCTGGTGACGGAACCCGCCCTCAACTGCGACCCCGCCGTCCTGCGCCGCCGCAACCCCTGCGCCTGCCGGGGCCCCATGCGTCATGGGGCCGGGTACTGAAGCCCTCATCCATGACCCGCCTGCGTACACGTGGACCTCAGCACCGATGGCGATATGCCAAGGGCGCTGGTGAGCCGACAGTGGTGCGTCTGGTGGCTGAGGGCCTGCGCCGGCATCAGCGCCACCAGGCGACCGGCGTCCGCCTGGCCGCCCTCCTGGACCCGGAGCCATGAACGCCAGCGCTGACGACTTCGTGCTGGATCAGGACCGGGGCATCTGGACCACCAACGTGACCTGGCATCTGCCGGACGGCCGGCAGCAGCTTCGACAAATCGAGATGCTGCTGCCCGACACCTACCAGCCTGATCGCAGATACCGCGTGGTCTACGTCCTGTCGGCCAATGGCGGGCTCGACCGCTGCCTGGAGGTCATCCGCCAGATGCGGGCCCACGATCGCCATCAGGTGATCTGCGTGGCCCCGGAACTGGGCGGCTGGTACGGCAATTCCCTCACCGATCCAGGTGAACGCCGGGCCGACTACCTGATGCAGGTGGTGGTACCGCTGATCGAACAGCGCCTGAGCACCGTGCCCGGCCCGGAAGGGCGCCTGCTGTTGGGCTTCAGCAAGTCCGGCTGGGGGGCCTTGAGCCTGATCCTGCTCAACCCCGCAGTCTTCGGCTACGCCTCCAGCTGGGACGCCCCGTTGTCTTGGAGCACCGAGGAGATGGATGGCCGCTTCAACTCCGGACGCCAGTATGGCAGCCTGGAAAATTACCAGCGTCACCACCCGGTGCTGGCGGCCCGGCGCGACCCAGAACCCTTCCGCCACCGCGCCCGCCTGGTGGTGCTGGGACGCAGCGTCTGGCACCAGGACAACCGCTTCTACCACGAGGTGCTGACCGACCTGGGCATCCCCCACCACTTCGATGATGACCTGTGCTTCCCCCACGACTGGCATCCGGGCTGGGTCGGCCCGGCCCTTGAGGCCCTCGTCGGCCTGGGAGTCTGTAAGCAATAGACTGACACGTCACCTGACGTGACCTTTAAAAGCTCCGGACTCGCCAACAAGCACCGCCCATCACATAAGCACCACGGAGCACCGGGCCTTGGCCCGCGTGCCTACGCGTGGCTCCATGCGTTCGGCACACACCAGCCTGATCGGCGGCAGGGAACCTGTACCACGGCTCGTGGATACCGCGACTCGTGATCATGGACGAAATACACATGAACAGGCAATGAATTATTGCCCAAAGGCAAGCCGGCACAATACCCAATGGAATTGCCCTAAGGAACCACTGTAATAGAGGGACATCTTGGCCATGGGCCGATGGCGGTAAGTGTTCGCCTCACCCGTTAACCATCTTGGATCGTTAGATTTTCCTCACAGAGACACGAATGGCACGCAGAGAAAACCAACCGAAAGCTATGGGAATGTGCTGGCATGCCTGCTTCTCTGTGTCTTTGTGTCTGTGTGAGAGAAAGGATTGTCTGCATACAACAATGGAAGCGGGAGGAGCGAACGGTTACCGTCACGACCCTTGCGGGTATTGCATGATGTCCTCTGCATAGACTGCTGGAGACACGATCCTTGGAGACCACGAAAGTCGCAAAATCGAATGAAAAGAAAGGATTCTTAGTGCAATTCCATTGGTGCTGGAATCGGTCGATGTCAGCAATCTCCCTGGCCACCAATCAACGCTTGGCTTGATGCAAGGCGGTGGGTAAGCTGCTGACATGCCCATTGGACTTGACTACGATCCCGAGCTGCTCGCCGATATCTGTCGCCGCTTCCGCGTCGCCAAGCTGGAACTGTTCGGCTCGCGAGCCAGGGGGGACGCCCAGCCGGAGAGTGATGTGGACGTGCTTGTGACATTCGAGACAGGCGCGGATCTGGGCATGCTGTATTTTGGCTTTGGGCCAGAATTGGAGTCGCTACTTGGTCGTTCTGTGGATGTGGTGGAACGACCCGTCGTGGAGCGGGACCCTAACCCCTACTTTCGACAGCAGGTCTTGAATGCGACCGAGGTCCTTTATGCCGCTTGAAGCAAAAGATCTTGGCCGTCTGTACGACATGCTGGCCTGGGGCAAGGAGGCGGTAGATCTGCTTGGAGCAGCGAACCTTGATGACTTCATCAATGACCGGCGGACGTATTTGGCCGTTCTCCATTGTGTGCAGGTTGTTGGGGAGGCTGGATGGTCTCTCTCCGACGATGTGAAGGCTTCAATTACCGAGATTCCGTGGCCCCTGATTGCAGGCATGCGTCATCGTTTGGTGCATGATTATGGCAGAATAGACCCTCATCGGATCTATTCCGTACTCCGGCAAGGATTACCAGAGGTACTTATCGCCATTGAAGCGGTTCTTCGCCGAGAAGGCGGCAGTGTGTCTTGATAGTCCTACTCAAGGGCCAATGGAATTGCACTCAGGAACCACTGTATAGAGGGACATATTGGCCATGGTCTGATGGCGGTAACCGTTCACCTCACCCGTTGGCAATTTTGGATCGTGAGCATTTTCTCTCAGTAGAGTAGGGATGGCGCGGTCCACACCGTCGCCATCCCCCTCCTCAAACCGGACATGCAGATTTCCCGCATCCGGCTTTCCCGACGGATTCATGGGTTGGCTTTCACAGGC
>SLQH01000238.1 GCA_007131555.1 Planctomycetota bacterium
CATCTTGAAGGGCGGCTGTTCATAGACCACTTGAGCCCGACCCAACTGACCATGATCAACCGTCGCCTGCGCGACCTGGAACAGGACTACAAACGAACAACCGGCAGCAAGGGAGCCGTGGTGCGCCGATGACTGACACCGAATCCAGCACCTGTTTCCGCTTTGAGCTGCCCGAGGACCCCTCGCGCCGTGACCGCCTGGCCGAGCTCGGACAACTGGCCGGCGGCCTGGCCCACGAACTCAAGAACCCTCTGGGAGCCATCGCCCTCAATGTCCAGATGCTGCAGGAACAACTGCGCCGTGAGGACCTTGATCGCGACAAAGCCCAACGCCGCCTGGGACGCATCGCCGACGGCACCCGCCACCTCGGCGACATCGTCAACGCCTTCCTCGGCTTCGCCCGGCCCGGACGCCCGGACCGCGAGCGGGTGGACATCAACCGCCTGATTGATGACCTCATTGAGGAACAGCGCCCCCTCCTTGATCAGGATGCCATCCAGGTGGTCACCCATCCCGCCGCCGACCTGGCAGCGGTACCCGGCGATCCGGCCCAACTGCGCGCGGTCTTCCTCAACATCATCCTCAACGCCCGTGACGCCCTGGCCCAGATTCCCGACAACCGGCGCCTGGTCATCGCCACCCGTAATCGCCGCGGTCGCATCAGCATCGTCATCGCCAACAACGGCCCCCCTCTGAGCGAACAGGCCGCCGCCCACCTCTTCGACCCCTTCTTCAGCGCCAAGGAGAACGGCACCGGCCTGGGTCTGGCCATCGTCCAGCGCCTGGTGGCCCTGCACAATGGCCGCACCTGGGTCAACTCCGACCCCCACCAGGGCGTCAGTTTCACCATTGAACTGCCCACCACCCTCGGCCCAGCCCAACCGCGCGCCGAACTCCCCCTGCCCACCAGCGATGCGACCGTCCATGATGACGCCTGATCCATCGAGTCCAACCTTCACCGTGCTTTGTCTGGAAACGCCGCCATGGCCCACGTCCTCATCATCGATGACAATCCCACCAACCGTGACACCTTCGCCGACATCCTCAGCGATGACGGCCATACCTGCCTGACCGCCAACAGCGGCGAGGAAGGCCTCGCCAAGCTGACCGCGGCCACCGTCGACTGCGTGCTGTGCGATCTGCGCCTGCCCAACCTCGATGGCCTGCAGACCATGGAACTGGCCCGCGAGCGCCATGGCGAGGGTCTGCCCTGGATCCTCATCACCGCCCACGGCAATGAGGAGATCGCTGTTGCAGCCATCAAACAGGGCGCCTTCAACTACCTCACCAAGCCGGTCGACATGGCCCGCCTCAAGACCACCGTGGAAAGCGCCGCCCGTCTGGCCAAGGCCAACAGCGAAAACCGGGCCTTGCGCCGGGAACTGGGCTACGATGAGGCCCTCGACCGGATCATCGGCCATTCACAGGCCGTCTCCCGCCTCAAGCAGATCATTCGTCAGGTCGCCGCCACCGATGCCACGGTGCTCATCGAAGGTCCGTCCGGGACCGGCAAGGAACTGGTCGCCGATGCCGTCCATGCCCTGTCGCGGCGTTCCACCCGTCCCTACCTCAAGATCAACACCGCTGCCATCCCCCGTGAACTGCTGGAAAGTGAACTCTTCGGCCATGAACGCGGGGCCTTCACCGGAGCGATCCAGCAGAAGAAGGGCACCTTTGAAGCCGCCGACACCGGCACCCTGTTCCTGGACGAGATCGGCGAGATGCCCCTCGACAGCCAGGTCAAGCTGCTGCGGGTACTCCAGGACGGCCAGTTCACCCGGGTCGGCGGCAACCAGCCTCTGGCCACCGATGTACGCCTGATCTGCGCCACCAACCGCAGCCTCAAGGAGGAGGTCCTGCAGGAACGCTTCCGCATGGACCTCTACTATCGACTGAACGTGGTCAACATCCATGTCCCAGGCCTTGAAGAACGGCGCGAGGACATCCCCCTGTTGGCCAACCATTTCATAGAGCGCCTCAATCGCCGCCATCAGATGCACAAACAGGCCGACGACCATCTTCTCGCCGCCCTGAGCCAGATGGCCTGGCCGGGCAACATCCGTGAGCTGGAGAACAGCCTGGAACGGGTCTACGTTTTGTCACCGGGCCAGAACCTCGACAGCAATCTGCTCGATCAGGGCCGCATCGGCCCTCCGGCCCCTGTCTCCACAGCCAGCCCGGCTCCGAGCGAAGGGCCTCTCGACCAGGACCGGGCGATTGCCGCCCTGGTCGGCACGCCCATTGCCGAGATCGAACGGCGCCTGGTCCTGGCCTCCCTGGATCATTGCGCCGGCAACAAGACCCGGGCCGCCCGCCTCTTGGGCATCGGCCTCAAGACCCTATACCGCAAACTGGAAGCCTACGGCAGCGCCTGAAGCACAATCGATCTTCACGTTTCGCATGGCCTGGAACCCGGCTCTATTCAACGAGGATTGGGCTTCGAATGGTCTCATGCCAAGAACATAGAGTACGCAAAGGTCGGGAGAGAGACCCCAAAAAACAGAAACCTGCCTCGCCTTGGCGATCTTGAGCGAAGCGGGCGTGAGGAGAGAAGAATGTCTCACGCAAAGAACGCAGAGTACGCAAAGGCCCTGCGGGCGGCGGAAGAATCGAGGAGACCAGGAGCCTGTAAGAAATAGACTGACACGTCGCCTATTCGGCCCCGGACTCGCCAGAGACCACCGCCCATCACCCTAAATCCGGCTGTCGGCTTGCGACTGCAGGATCACAACAGCGACAACACCACCACCGCGATGATCAGCACCGCCAGGACCACCCCACCGCACAAGGTATACAGGCGCTGCCGGGCCGCCTGTTGTTCATGATAGCGTTTGGTCTCCGGGCGTTCCTCATGGCCGGAGAACCACTCACGGGCCTGGCTGCCGGTCCCATCGCGGGCGGTGAGATCCGCGCTGGCCCGACCGCGGGCCTTGAGCAGGGCGGTACTGGCTGGATCGGGGTCGCTATGAGGCAGACGAGGCGCAGGCATGGCTTTCATTGTGGCATCCGGACTGCGACGCGCCAGCCCCAATCGCGTTGGCATCACCCATCATGCCGGCATTGGCACGACCATGACGTATCATCAATTCAAAGACTCTCCATCAGGCCCCGAAAAGCACGGACAGTGGGCCTTGATCACCACCCGACCATCGGCAGCATCAATAGCCCGCCCACAATACTGAGGCATGACGTGGAACACGACAGCGAGCAACGCATCCTCATCACCCAGGCCGCACCCGGCATGGTCTTGTCACGCCCGGTGAGTCTGGCCAACGGTGCGCGCCTGTGCGGTGTCGGCACCCAGCTCAGCGATGACCTCATTCAACGTCTCACCATCCGCGGCATCAAGCGCATCTTCGTTCGCGGTCAACCGGTACCCAGTCGTAGCGCCCAACCCTTTGAGCAACGCCTGGCGGCCTTGCGCCAGCGCTTCAGCCGGGTCCGGCAACGTCACCTGATGGCCCAACTGGAACGCGCCATCGAAAAACAGATGACCTACCGACCATGAAACTGCCTCTGACCACCATCGCCAGCACGGTCCTCACCCAGCCACCGTTGAGCTTCGCCTCCACGGTGCGCAAGCTGGACCGGATGGTCATCGATCCGGCCTGCTCCCCGGCCCTGGTGGCCAGCATCCTGGCGACCGACCCCATGCTCAGCGCCCTGGTACTCAGTCGGGCCAACGCTGCCGCGCCCGCCGGGCATCCGCAGATCTCACAGATTTCCAGCGCCGTCATCTACCTCGGCACATCAATGATCCAGGGTCTGCTCAGCGAGATCCTGCCCATCACCGCCCACCACCGTGAGGTGCTGGCGGCCCATTGGGCACGCGCCAACGCCACCGGCACCATGTGTCAGATACTGGCCCGGATGTGCCTCCGTGAACGCCTGGAGCACATCAGTCTGGAAACCATCCATCTCTGCGGCCTGCTCCACGACATCGGCACCATGATCGCCTACGTCCGTTTTCCTGACCAGACCGCCGCCGCCGCCCAATTGGTCGCCAACCATGATGTCACCTTCGCCCTGGCACTACGCCGCTGCCTGGGACTAGGACCAGGAGGCATCGGCGCCCTGCTGACCCGCAGTTGGAGCCTGCCGACGATCTTCACCGATGTCCTACGGCATCATCAGCGCCCCCAGCGCTGCGAACGTCATCATGACATCGTCACCCTGGTCCACATCTCCCGGGTCCTAGCCAGCGCCTGCGGCTTCACCACCCCTGAAGCGCCCTACGTCGAACCCCTGGAAGACGACTGCCTGGACCGCCTGTCCTTGCGATCCCAGGACCTTGAATCGGCTGTGCGCGAACTGTTTGAGGACCTGGACGAATTGGATATGTACGAAGGAGCCCTGGGACGAGCAAGCCATGACGAGGCCGCCCTGACTGGCGGACACCCGATCATCCGCTGATGCAAGCAGGCTGCCACGCACCCAAAGACCGCGATTGACAAGCGCCAGGAAGGCCTTAGAAGAATCTCATCAACAGCATGGAGCCAGACGCCTGCCCCCTTGCTGCATCACAGCGCGTCGTGCTGCCGTGCCTCCCTACAAACGGATGAGGCTTCGCTTTCACGCCCGCCGTCTTGTTCCGTTCACCACGTCCGATCAGCCCTCTTCGCTCGCTACCGTATGTGGTGCGATCTGAAGATGATCTTGATCTGACGTCGCTCCTTGG
>SLQH01000036.1 GCA_007131555.1 Planctomycetota bacterium
CGGGCCTCAAGGGCCGGGTTGAGGCGGAAGGCGCCGTCAGCGAAGACCAGGTCGTCGGCGATGGTGATGCGGCAGCGGTCGACCGGCACCTGGGGGTGGTGGACGCCCAGTTCCTTGCCGACGGCCATGATGATCCGCCCGACGTTGGCGTCGTTGCCGGCGATGGCGGTCTTGACCAGGGGGGCGTTGATGACCGCCTTGGCCACATCCTTGGCGATGGCGAGCGTGGGCGCGCCGCTGACGGTGCAGCGGATCACATGGCGGACCCCCTCGCCATTGCGGACGACATCTTCGGCGAGGTCGGCGCAGACCCGGCCGAGGGCTTCGGTGAAGGCCGCCTCGTCGCAGGGAAGACGGGCTGAGGACAGCAGGGCCACGGTGTCGGAGGTGCTCTGGTCGCTGTCGATGGAGATGGCGTTGAAGCTTGTAGCGATGGCCTGGGGCAGGATCCGGCGCAGTGATGCGCGGGGGATGGCGGCATCGGTGAGGAGATAGACCAGCATGGTGGCCAGATGCGGTTCGATCATCCCCGCCCCCTTGGCGATGGCGACGATGCTGGCGCCACCGGGCAGGTCGGCGCGGCGGATCTTGGGGTAGAGATCGGTGGTCATGATGCCGGTGGCGGCCGGCAGGATGCTGTCGCCCTGGCGGGCGGTCAGGGCCTGGGGCAGGGCCTCCAGCATGGCCTCGACCGGCAGCCGCCAGCCGATGATCCCGGTCGATGAGGGCAGGACGGCGTCATCGTCAAGGCCCAGGGCGGCGGCCGTGGCGGCGCAGATGCGGCGGGCGTCCTCGACCCCGTGGGGGGTGGCGACGTTGCTGATCTTGTTGTTGATCACCACGGCTCCCCAACGGGCGGCGTCCAGGCGCTCACGGCCGAGAACGATCGGGGCGCCCGGGAAGGCGTTGCTGGTGAAGCAGGCGGCAAAGTGGGGGGTGGGCTGATCGAGGCTGATGACGGTGATGGTCATCCGGGCCGGGCGACCGTTTTCAGCGGCGATGAAGCTGCACGGGGCGCTGCCGACCTGGAAGCCAGCCGGCAGACGGGCCTGGGTGGTCAACCAGGCCAGATGATCCTCAGGGCAGGAGAAGACCAGATCGGTGCTGGGCATGGGAGCGCCTTCAAGGCTGGAGATCGTTGGTGGCCACCGCGACTGCGGGGCCGACCTGATGAGCATAGGCCCGGACGTAGGCCGCGACCTGGTCCAGCTTCTCGCCCGGCTGCGATTCGATGTAGGTGCCGCCGAGATGGAAGCAGGCCAGACCACCGGAGGCCGCACCCCAGGCGCAGGCCGTGGGCAGATCGCAGACGCCGCCGCGCTGCAGGCGGGCGGCCAGGGCGGCGATCGTGCCACCGACGAAGTTGTCGCCGCAGCCGGTGGTATCGCCCCGGCGTTCGGGATGGGCGGCGAGGTCCTCATCGGCGGCGGCACAGACCGGCAGCTCGCACAGGGGCAGGGGGGCGATGCGGGCCCCGGACGACCAGGCCAGCATCGACTTGGCACCCCGGGTGACGATCACCGCTCCGGTGCCCCAGTCGGCAAAGCGCCGGGCCGCGGCGGCGGCATCAGCACAGCCGCTGAGCCGGAGGGCCTCCTCGTGGTCGACGATCAGCAGATCGACATGACGGTAGGTCTCGACGCTCTCGCCCAAGGGCCAGGGACGATCAGGATGGCGTTGCTGGTTGCGGAAATCGAATACCGTGGCCACCACCGTGAAGGCCCCAGCGGCCTGGGCCTGACCCAGCACCGGCAGGAGGGTGTCGTGCAGTTCGGGCACCAGGGCCGTGCCGCCGTAGAGCTGGAGATCAGCGCCGAGGAAGCCATCGTCAAGATCCCCGGCGGCGAACAGACCGGCCGCCCCGATGGTGTTGATGAAGGTGCGCTCGCCCTTGCCGTCATGATGATGGGGATCCGACAGCACCACGGTGGTCGGTGTGACCCCCGGCTTGACCCGCAGACCGGTGGTATCGAGCGGGGTACGGTCAAGGATCGCTGCCATCGCCCGGCCAGCGTCGTCGTCAGCACGGGCACCGTAGAACCGGGCCGGGACGCCGATGCCCTGCAAAAGCTGGGCGGCATGGACCATGGCCACCACCGCCGGCCCCCCCAGATTCTGGCCATCAGCCGGACGATCCCCGACCAGCTCCGGCAGGATCCGGGTCATCGACCGCCCGGCAAAGCGCTCCAGGTCCTCAGCGAAGACCAGGCCGCCAGGATGCAGGCCCCCATCACCCGGCTGACAGCTGTGCAAGGCCCGGAAGGCCGGAGCGCTGAAATCGACATTGTTGTACAGGTAATCCATCAGCACGCAGCCGGTCCCGGCGATATGCATGGTGACCTCCCGATCCGCACACAAGCCCCAGATGATACGACAACACGGGGACGGCCAACGCCATCCCCGTGTCCAGTATCATGGCACCCACACGGCGCCGTCATCTACCCGGGAGAGGATTCGAACCTCCACGAGATATTACTCTCACTAGGACCTGAACCTAGCGCGTCTGCCAGTTCCGCCACCCGGGCTGGTGCGGTGAGGCGACACAATGTCCCCAATCCCCACCCCGTCAAGCCAATTTTACATTGCCATCCACTGTATCATTCACTCCTTTGATGGAGACAATGCCGAGTCTTTGTGGCTGGCGAACATGTGAGATGATAGATGCACAGATGGCCATTCCACGTCGCGTCCAGATCAACTTTGCCCGCCCTGGCTGGGTGCATTGTGTCGCTCGTTGTGTGCGGCGGGCCTATCTTGCTGGTGATGGTTTTTCCCATAGGCGCGCCTGGATCGAAGATCGTCTGCGCTTCCTGCGCGAAGTGTTTGCGTGCGAAGTGGCCGCCTTTGCAGTGATGAGCAATCATGTGCATGTGGTGGTGCGCATGGATCCCCAGTTGGCGACCGGTTGGAATGATCATGTAGTGGCCGAACGTTGGTTACGTCTCTTTCCTGGACATTGGGAGGGTGATTTTGCCCGAAGTGCCAAGGACGTGGCCATCGATCAGTCTCGGCTGGCTGTAGCCGAGACTGATCGATCATGGGTGGCCGAACGCCGGGAGCGGCTTGGATCCTTGTCCTGGTTCATGCGGTGCCTGTGCGAGGTCATCGCACGACGAGCGAATGCTGAAGATGACTGTACCGGCCGTTTCTGGGAAGGCCGCTACAACTCGACACCATTGCTTGATAAGCCAGCGCTATTGGCCTGCATGGCCTATGTCGATCTCAATCCGATACGGGCATTGGTGGCCACCAGCCTTGAACGGAGCGACCATACCAGTGGCCAGATACGGATGCGCGAATTGCGCGAAGTCACAGATGACGCATATCAGGGATGTCATGGGGAGAACCAGTGTCATCAGCAGGGTGAAGATCATGCGCTTGCCGCCAGACATCATGGGGCACGTTCTGGAATGGATGCTGTGGTTAAGGCAGTGCGGCCGGGTCGGGCGGTTCGTGATCTTGTCGCCCAGGGTATCCGTACTCCAGAACGCAGTTGGTTGACACCGATATCTGTTTTGACAGATGATGGTGGGGGAGCGTCATCGACCTGGTCGGCAGCAGCGTATCTGGCCCTGGTTGAAGCGACAGGTCGCTTTCTGCGCAACGATAAGCGAGGAGCCCTGTCACAGCAGCTTCCGCACCTCATCAGCCGATTGGATCCTGACTGGTCGCAAGATGCTTGGATCACCACCATGTGCGGTCATCAGCAGATGAGTCATGGCAGTGTGGGGGGGCGCGATCGACTCCAGGCTGAGGCCCAAAGACGAGGTCATGGTCGAGCCCGGACCAAGTGTGTCTTGTTCCAGGCCCTGACCACGAAGCGCAGGGCGCAGGCCTGATCTCATTCCTGTCTCAACGTCCAATATCCGCCGATCTACCGAATGATGGCGCCGTGTCTGGGATCGGTTTGGACGGACATGAGATCCTGAGCGCAAGCTGACGCTCATGATTGCCAAGCGTTCAATATATTCCGATCATCTGGTCATGAGATGATCCATCTGTCTCATACAGTGGATGGCACTATAAAGAGGGGTTGCGGGGGGCGTATTGGGATGGATCTTTTTGTTACAGGAGGTGCTATGGCTGGGAAGCATGCGTGTGTGGTGGTGTTGGATTTTGGGGCGATCAATGCCCAGATGGTGGCCAAGGCGGTGCGGCGTCTGCGGGTCTATTGTGAGGTGTTGCCGTATGATGCGGCGGTGGAGCGGATTGCGGTCTTGGAGCCGCAGGCCTTGATCTATCAGCGGGGGGTGGCCTGTGGTGAGCGGACGCTGGGTCGGCAGGTGCCGGCGGCGACGGCGGCGCTGGGCCTGCCGGTGCTGGATCTGGGTCTCAGCGGGGGTGAGATGTCTGGCCTGGAGGACTTCCTGCTGGGGGGCTGTGCCGTGGCCCAGACCTGGACCACCCAGGCCTTCATTGATGAGACGGTGGCTGATCTGCGGTCTACCATCGGTGATCGGCGGGTGCTGCTGGCGATGTCTGGTGGGGTTGATTCGTCGGTCTGCGCCGCCCTGCTGCATCGTGCGGTCGGTGATCAGTTGACCTGTGTGTTCGTCGACCACGGCTGCATGCGCAAGGATGAGCCGCAGCAGATCGCGGCGGTGTTTCGTGACCAGTTCGGGATCAATCTGATCTCGGTCGAGGCTGAGGAGCGCTTCC
>SLQH01000355.1 GCA_007131555.1 Planctomycetota bacterium
CGCGAGATTCGTAGTTAAAAATCTGAACACTGCCTCTCTGCATCATGCATGCATTGCGGACGGCGACCTCCGAGTAGCGTTACGCATATGACCTTGGTCTTAAGGGATTTCGTTCTCTGTCATCAGAATCTTCTTCTGTGGTAATATGATGACGCATTCCATAGGTATGACAGACAAAGCGTCAGTGTCCGAAATCCCAAGAAATCATGCGGTTCTTAGTGCAATTCCATTGGCACAGTGGGGAGATCAGGGCCTCCTCGGCCAGTTCCTTCCGCTGTCCTGCCCTTCCTGTCTTCTGTGAGATGCCATGTCGTGCCATGATGATCTGCTTGCCGCCCTGACTGTCCGACCCGTGGTCCGGCCTGGTCTGCTCTGCGATGCTGCCACCCTGCACGGTCTGCGCGGACGGCATCTGGGCCATGATCGGCGGGCGCGGCTGGCGGCCCGGATCGTGGCCGAGGCCGAGGCCATGGCCGCGCTGCCCCTGCCGACCCGGGCGATGGAAGGCATCCGTCTGCTTGATGTGTCGCGGTGCGTGGTCCGCCGGGTGTTGACCCTGGCCTGGGCCTGGGTCCTCACCGGAGAGCACGGGCATGGCCGGCTGGCCGTCGGCATCATGCGGGCCGCCGCCGGGTTTGACGACTGGAATCCCAGCCATTTCCTCGATGTCGCCGAGATGGCCACCGCCCTGGCCCTGGGTCTGGACCTGCTCCATGGGCAGTTGGCGGCTGACGATGTGGCGGTGATCCAGACCGCCTTGATCGAGCATGCCCTGCGGCCCGGCCTGGAGGACGCCTGGTGGGTGCGGGGTCACAACAACTGGAACCAGGTCTGTCATGGCGGCCTGGTCCTGGCTGCCTTGGCGGTCCGCGACTGCGCCCCGGATCTGGCCCAGGCCACCATCGCCCAGGCCCTGGCCTGCACCTCCAGCGGCCTGGCCGCCTATGCACCGGATGGCGTCTATCCGGAGGGGCCGGTGTATTGGGAATATGGGACCACCTACACCGTCCTGACCAGCATCGCCCTGGCCGCCGCCCTGGGTACCGATGGCGGTCTCAGCGCCGCGCCGGGGTTTGCCGCCAGTGCCGACTTCATGGTCCAGGCCCAGGCTCCCAGCGGCCTGCTGTTCAACTTTTCCGACGGTGGACGGGGGGATGCCACCTCGGTCAACCCGCCGCTGTTCTGGTTCGCCCAGCAGTATCGGCGTCCGGAACTGGTCAGCCGCCAGATGGCCCCCTTGGACCGTCTGTTGGCCGGCCCCGTGCAGGTGGCCGGCCGTGATCCGCGCTTCCTGCCATTGCTGCTGCTGTGGCTGACCGACGACGAGCGCCCGGTGGATCTGCCGCGCAGTTGGCAGGGCGATGGGGTCAACCCGGTGGCCATGCATCGCAGCGCCTGGCATCAGCAGGCCTCCTGGGTGGGGATCAAGGGCGGCTCGCCCAGTGCGCCGCATGGTCATATGGATGCTGGGGCGGTGATCGTGGAGATGGCCGGCCAACGTTGGATCGAGGACCTGGGCGCCGACGACTACCACAGCCTGGAACAGGCCGGGATCCACATCTGGGATGGCGCCCCTGGTGGTCAGCGCTGGAGCGTGTTGCGGCATCACAACCGGGCCCATGCCACGCTCACCGTCGACGATCAGGGGCAGGTGGTCACCGCCCGTGCCGCCATCGTCCGCCATGGCGACGGGAAGGGGGGGCGGTTCACCATCCTTGATCTGTCGGCCATCTATGCCGGCCAGTTGGACCAGGCCCGGCGCGGGGTGCGCCTGGAGCCCGATGGCAGGGTCATCATCCGTGACGAGTTCTGCGCTCCCGTCGGCCATACCATCACCGCCGGTCTGCCGACCATGGCCACCGTGATGGCGGTGGATGCCCGTTGCCTGCGTCTGTGCCAGCAGGGGGTCGAGGTCTGCCTGCATATCGATGAACCGGTCGAGGCCGCCTGGCAGGTGGGTGATCTGCAACCCGCGCGCTCATGCGAACAGGCCAATGACGGCCTGAGCCGTTGCGTTGTCAGCCTGCCCAGCACTGGTGAGCGACAGGCCATCCAGGTGTCGATACAGGTGGCGCAGACGGAGCCATCACGCTGTGTGCCGCTTGATGCCTGGTGATGAGCCTCAGGCAGTTGACCTCCTCTGTGTGCCGCCCTGTCTTTGTGAGAGCACAGACTGTCGAAGCAGGCGGTTGGGACGGGAGGGGGCGAGTGCTTGCCGGCATATCGCGCAAGCGTATTGCTGTCGGTAGTTTTCTATGATCCAGTTGTTACGAAATGATTGAGCGCTTATTCTACTGCTGACTCCCCCACCGGCGTGCCGGCGGCGATGAAGGGGCGAAAGCCGAGGTCCCAGGCCGGGCTGGTGGCGGTCAGCAGCCAGGAGCCGGGGATCAGGCCGGGGTCGGCGACCATGCTGTGGCGATCGTAGCCCAGGGCCTGGATCTGCTCCAGGTCATGCCGGGTCCAGGTGACCCGGCCGTCGGCATCGCGGTGTTCGTCACCGGCTGCAACCGCGCCGTCGTCGAGGTCCCAGAACAGGTTGAGGTCTGAGCGGAAGCCCCGTTGGGCCAGGCGGTCCTCGTCACGGGCGACCAGGACCGGGGTGCCGCAGGTGAGGATCAGGTTGCTGTTGAGGGTCAAGGAGTTCCAGTCGCTCCCGACCGCCGACACCGAGACCACCCCCAGGCCGGCGCGGGCGAAGAGGTTGTTGCGGATGATGTTCTCGCGGCCGTAGTGCAGGTTCAGGCATTCGCTGGTGGTGTCGTGGCACAGGTTGTCCTCGACCACCAGGTGGCTGGAGCCCTCGTCGAGATAGATCGCCCAGCCGCCGTAGCCGTCGGCGCGGATGTCGTGGATGTGGTTGCGGCACAGGACGGTGCCGGGCTGCTCGCCCAGGGTGTAGATCCCGCCCATGTCGTTGAGCAGGCCGCTGCCGAGGTCGTGGATGTGGTTGTTGTCGATCCGGCAGTGATGGGTGGGGCTGGAGCCGAAACCCCAGATCCAGCCGACCGAGATGCCGCTGTATTCCAGGTGGTGGATGTGGTTGTCGAGCACGGCGCAGTGGCTGGCATGGCGCAGGAGGATGCCGACCGCCGAGGGGAAGAGGCGGGTGCAGTGGTGGATGTGGTTGCCGGCCAGGCGGTGATGGGAACAGGTCTGGGCGGGTTCCTCCAGGCTGCCATACACATGGATGCCGCCGGCTCCGAGGTCAGTGATGACGCAGTCCTCGACCCGGTCGCCATGACAACCGGGACCGATGCTGATGCCGTAGCCGCCGCCGGGACCGAGCTGGCAGCCGACCACGGCGCAGTGGCGGGCATGGTCCAGGCGCAGCATGGCCGGGACGCTGAAGGCGGCCTGGCTGTCGGTGCCCCGACCGGGGATCGGCTGCCAGTCGACATCGCTGAAGGCCAGGTTCTCCAGGACGACGCCGGTCACCGGCCGGCCCGGTTCGCCCTGCAGGGCGATCAGGTGGTCGAGGCGGGCGGCCACCACCTCGACCGCGCCGAGCTGTTCGTCATCGCTGGGCAGGTAGGTGAGGTCACCGCTGACACGGTCAAGATACCATTCTCCGGGTTCGGTCAGGGCCTCGGCCACGTTCTCCAGCCAGTAGCGGGCGCAGGCCTGCTGGACATCGTCCTTGAGGGGGAACCTGGGCTTGACCTGGGCCGTGACCAGGCCGTCGGCGTTGAAGGCGGCCAGGGGCAGGCGTTCCTCCAGCCAGTAGTGGACCGCCACCGCATCGATGTCACGGAGGTTGCGCCAGGTCGGATCGATGGCTCCGGGCTCGACCTGGAAGCGTTCGTGGTGGGCCGCGGCTGGGCCGATGAAGCCGTCGAAACGCATGCCCGGCACGGCGCTGATGCGCCGGGTGCCGATCTTGGGCAGGCGGGGTCGGGGCCGGGAGACGGCCCCGACCCGCAGTTCACGGAAGTACCAGGTGCCGGCCGCGACCTCCGGCAGATGGGTCGTCCAGCGCCGCCTGCCGTCGACTACTCGTTCCTCGAATCCGCTCACGGGCACCCCGCCCGAGATCCGGGCTCCGGGCGCCCCACGGATGGTCAGCGGTGGGGTGTCGGGGCCGATGACCAGGGGCTGGCTGAGGTGGTGGCAACCCTCGACCAGGATGGTCACCGGTCGGGTCGGCGGGGCGATGGCCAGATGTTGCAGGGCGCAGGCCAGGCTTGGCAGGGGGCCGTCGCTATCATGGCCGTTGGGGCGCGCCAGATGGCCGGTCCACTTGTCCTTGCCGCCGGGGGCGACGTGGATCACGGTGGCATCACCGCCGGCCCGGTAGGGATGGTCGAGAGGGGGCATGGCCGAATCCTTGTCCAGGGTCACGGTCCAGGACCCGCCAGGGGGCCTGGGCCAGGCGGGTTGTCGAGCAGTCGTCAGGGGGCGCAGGTGGTCAGCCAGGACACAAGCTGGTCGCAATCACAGGTCGCCACCCCGATGCAACGGTCGGCGGCCCCGTAGTAGACGAACAGGGTGCCGTCGATGATCACGTTGCCGCAGGGGAAGATCACCCCCGGATAGAAGCCGTCGAACTCGTAGGGCTCCTCTGGCTCCATGATCGGCGTCGGTGTACGGTGCAGCACTTGGCTGGGATCGTTCAGATCAAGCAGCATCGCTCCCAGGCGGTAACGCCGGTCCTC
>SLQH01000558.1 GCA_007131555.1 Planctomycetota bacterium
CGAACAGGCGCTTGACCATGGCACCGGCCACATCCCAGCAGCCCAGATGCAGGGTCAACATGATGCATCCCGGTGTGGTGGCGGCCAGATGCCGACACCAGCCAGGGTTGAGTATCGTTACCCGCCGTTCCAGATCCTGGGCCAGACGGGGAGCGCTCAGCAGCAAAACAACATTGGCCCCCAGAGAGGCATAGGCCCGCCGGGCGATCCGGCGGCGGACCGGCCCGCCCAGACCCAGGCTGCGGGCGATGTTGCCGGAGACCACTCGGCGGCGCAGACCGCTGGCCCAGACCAGCAGGCCAAGGGCCGCGCCGCAACGGTCGGCGGTATCGGCCTGGAGTGTGGCAAAGGGTCGTAGCAGGATGTGCCACCAGCGCATGGCGCAGAGCTTCGCGGTGCTCGGCCCGGGGCAACCGGCAACCGGGCCGGCTCGGTTCTTGCCTGCGGCCTGTCACGC
The DNA here is from genome assembly GCA_007131555.1 of Planctomycetota bacterium. Classification (GTDB taxonomy): domain Bacteria; phylum Planctomycetota; class UBA11346; order UBA11346; family UBA11346; genus SLQH01. The sequence continues at coordinate 458 of SLQH01000558.1, forward strand.
CCCAGGGTTGTTGGCAGGTCAGTTCGGTTGCCGTTCGGCCCTCCCGTTCCGGTCATCCTGTTCAGAAAACCTTTCTCTCACAGAGACACAAAGGCACGGAGATGCACAAAGAAACAACCGCTGCTCGTTGTGGTGGGCTCGCTTCTCCGTGTCTTTGTGAGAAAAGAGATCGAAGGCCGCCGACGGCAGGTGTGAACTGTTACCGCCTTCTTGGATCCACGCAGGAGCGACATGATGACCGACGATGTTGATCAGCCCGGTGCGTTCACCCTCGGTGGCACCTATCTCTTCGAGTTGGCCAATGGTCGGCGCATCACGGCCACGGTGACGGCCCAGGCTGGTGGCTGGTTGCGGCTTGATCGCGCCCGCAGCACCCTGCATGTCAACATCAGCCAGATCGTCTGTTATCAGGCTCCGGGGTCCGCATCGCTGGCCGACGATGCCCCTGAGGCGTCGGGCCGTTCCCGCCCGGCGATCGATCCCCAGGACTGGGACGAGCCCCGGTTGCGGCGTTTGGCCGAGGGCTATCTGGACGGCCAGGGCGACAGTGAACTGGCGACCATCTGTGAGCGGTCGCGCTCCGAGGTCCGCCGCCTGCGGCGCAGCTTCGAAGCTGCCCGGGGCAATCTCGACCCTGATCGGCTCGGCGAGCAGGATCGGGCCTGGTCGGTCCGCTGGCAGGCCGTCCTGGGTGGTTGACGACGATCACTTGCGACAAGAACATGATCATATTCCGCAAGTGGCCTTGGGTATACATATACTCGTCAGTGGTCGGGTCCTTGGATCGAGATGGCCCTGCGGGCAGCACGCAAGGCCCTGATGTGGGGCCAGACTCGGCCTTTGGAGGAGCGGGATCATGCGGGCGGCGGTGATCGGCTATGGCAGCATCGGTCCGACCCATCGTGCCGCCTTGGCGGCTGATGATCGGATCGAGCAGGTGGTGGTCTGGGACCATCAGCCTCGGCGCCTGGCCCGGGTCGAGGATCCGGCGGCTCGCTTGCCTGATGCCGAGGCCATCTGGAATGATCCGGATATCGCCCTGGTCACTCTCGCCACTCCGCATCCTGGCCATGCCGATCTGTGTCGCCGGGCCCTGGCGGCCGGCAAGCATGTGTGGTGCGAGAAGCCCTTGGGCGTCCTGCCTGATCAGGTCGCCGGGATGCAGGCTGACGCCCGGCTGGCGGCCGATCAGGGCCTGGTGTGGAGCGGGGTCTTCCAACATCGCTTCTCGCCCCTGGCCGGAGCCGTGCGCGAGTTGCTGGGGGCCGGGACCTTCGGTCCGCTGCGCGAGACCAGCATGGAGTTCGCCTGCCAGCGCAATGCCGCCTATTTCGCCCGTGATCCCTGGCGCGGCAGTTGGGAGGGTGAGGGGGGCAGCCTGCTGATCAACCAGGCCATCCACACCCTCGACCTGTGGCTGTGGATGCTCGACCGGGTCCCGGAGTCGGTCAGTGGCCGGGTCGAGAACCGCTGGACCGCCGCCTTCAACCACTGCGAGGATCTGGTCGAGGGCTCGGTGCTGTTCGCCGACGGTCTGCGCGGCCGTCTGCATGCAGTCAACGAGCCGGATCGCGACCGCTGGCACAGCCGCTGCCGCTTTGTCGGCGAACGCGGCACGGTGGTCTATGACAGCAATCATGGCGGTCGTCTGGTCGAGATCGACCACGACGACCCCGGTGTCATCGCCAGCCTGCGGCACTGCCAGGAGGAGGTCGAGGCCCTGCGGGCCCGTCCGGCCCTGCCCGGCAAGGCCTGCTATGGCGATCTCCATGCCGTCCAGTGCGCTGATGTCATCAGCGCCATCATCGACCGTCGGCCGCCCCGGGTCGATTTCGCCTCGGCGGCCGTCGCCAACCAGGTGGCCCTGGCCTTCTACCATGCCACCATGAGTGAAGCCCCGGCTCCGGTGCCGGTATCCGGGTACCGGCAACCCACCCTGTCCCACCTCATTTCAACCATTCCAGACAAGGAGACTGCATGAAGCCCGTCACCCTCGGCGTCATCGGCATTGGCAACATGGGCCATGGCCATATCAAGAACATCATCTCGCAGCAGGCCAAGGGCTGCACCCTGGCCGCAGTCTGCGACATCGATCCGGCAGCCTACGCCGATATCGATCCGGACTGTCCGCGTTTCACCTGCAGCCAGGAGCTGATTCGTTCCGGTCTGGTCGAGGCGGTGCTCATCGCTACGCCCCATTATGACCATACCACCATCGGTGTCGATGCCCTGGCCAATGGTCTGCATGTGATGGTCGAGAAGCCGATCAGCGTCCATCGGGCCGATGCCGAACGGCTGATCGCGGCCTACAAGGCCCGTCCTCGGCGCAAGCAGGTGTTCGCGGCGATGTTCAATCAGCGCACCAATCCCCGCTATCAGAAGATCCGCCAACTGGTGCGCTCTGGTGAACTGGGCGAGATCCGTCGGGTCAACTGGATCATCACCAACTGGTTCCGCACCGATGCCTATTATGCCTCCGGCGGCTGGCGGGCCACCTGGGCCGGTGAAGGCGGCGGAGTGCTGCTCAACCAGTGTCCGCATCAGCTCGATCTGCTGCAATGGATGCTGGGCATGCCGACCCGGGTCCAGGCCCAGTGTCGGTTCGGCCAGTGGCACGACATCGAGGTCGAGGACGATGTCACCGCTCATCTGACCTTCGCCAACGGAGCCACCGGGGTATTCGTCACCACCACCGGTGAGAGCCCCGGAACCAACCGCCTGGAGATCGTCGGCGAGCGGGGCAAGCTGGTCGAGGAGGACGGCCGCCTGCTGTTCACCCGTAATGAGCAGGAGATGACCGCCTACAGCCGCAGTGCCGCCACCGGTTTTGGTGGCCCGGCGGTGTGGAACTGTGACATCCCGATCACCGGCCACGGTGGCGGTCATAGTGAGATCCTGACCAACTTCTGCCAGGCCATCAGAGGCAAGGCCAAGTTGATCGCTCCGGCCGAGGAGGGCATCCACTCGGTCGAACTGGCCAATGCCATGTTGTTGTCGACCTGGCAAAACAAGGCGATCGACCTGCCCCTGTCGGGCCGGGTCTACGAGCGCCTGCTCAAGGCCCGTATCGCCGAGGCCGGCCAGCGCCCCCGGCGGCGCAAACGCGTGGTCAAGCGCAACCGGGCCGGCTTCGACTCCTCGTTCTGACCGTTTCTCTCACCCATAGCCACAGGAAGAACCATGACTCCCGATACCATCGCCGCCCAATTATATACCATTCGCGCCCATCTCCAGGAGGAGTCCCAGGTCGCTGCCAGTCTCAAGCGCATCGCCGATATCGGTTTCAAGGCGGTCCAGATCTCCGGCATGAAGGCCCCACTGGCCGAGTCGGCGGTCAAGACCATCTGCGAGGATCTCGGTCTGACGATCTGTGCCACCCATGAGCCAGGTGTCAAGATCATTGACGAGACCGAGGCCGTGATCGAACGTCTCCAAGCCCTCGGCTGCCCCTATACCGCTTATCCCCATCCCCATGTCCCGCTCGAGAGTGTCGACGACGTCAAGGCTCTGGCTGCCGGCTTGGAGCAGGCCGCCCAGAAGATGCATGCTGCCGGCATTGGCCTGGGCTATCACAACCACGCCGTCGAGTTCCGCCGTTTCGGCGACCGGACCGCTCTCGACATCATCTTTGACGAGGCTCCGACCCTGATCGGCGAGATCGACACCTTCTGGGTCCAGCGCGGCGGGGCCAACCCCACCTCCTGGTGCCGCCGCCTGGTCGGCCGCATGCCCATCGTCCATCTCAAGGATGCCGCCATGCTGGAGGACAAGAGCACCTGCGTCTTCTGCGAGATCGGTTCCGGCAACCTCGAGTGGCCGTCGATCATCGCCGCCCTGCGCGAGGGTGGCTGCCAGTGGTACATCATCGAGCAGGACCAGTGCCCCGGTGATCCATTTCAGTCCCTGCAGCAATCCCGTGACTGGCTGGTCGCCAACTGCTGCTGACCGCGGGTGTGCCTGTTACGGCGAAGAAGGGTTGGATCTTCAGGGTTTCCTGTGGGCTCCAATCAGACTTTGCTTGATGAGCGCTGTGTCTGAAAGGGTTTCACGCAAAGGTCGCCAAGAACGCAAAGGCCCTGCGGGCGGCGGCAGAAAGCCCTAGGATCAATGGCGTTCAACGACGGCTGATCCTTGGGGCTTTTGTGCACGCCGATTGAGAAGAACTGGGCCTCACTCGTTACCGCATGTCATGGTTC
>SLQH01000387.1 GCA_007131555.1 Planctomycetota bacterium
CAGGGAAAGCCGGCCGCGCCGGGATGGCTGGCCGGAACCACCCGCACCGCTGCCGTCTGGCCGGTCCGCCACTGCTGCCAGGCGGTGGTCAACAGGCGGCGCAGGTGTTCGGGAAAGGGGCTGTAGGGGGCAGGACTCATCCGTATATCATCAAATTATCTCCGCCAAATGTCAAATAGCGACCCGCAGCAGGAGGTCCCATGACAACACGACCACATGATGGCGATATCATCGTCAGCAGGTGGGGTGACCACCGTTGTACAATGCCAAGTCGCTGTTGAGGAGATCATGCCATGCGCATTCTGCTGTTGTCCGGCCTCGTCGCCCTGGGGGCCCTCGCCGCCGGCGAACCACTGCCGACCAGCGGTGGCCGTCGTGGTCCAGAGGGTACCGGCGTCTTTCCCGGTCCGGCGCCGGTGGTCGACTTCGCCGAGGATCGCAATGTCCTGTGGCGCACGCCGCTGCCGAACTGGGGCTGCAACACCCCCTTGGTGGTCGGGGACCGGGTCTTCGTGGTCAGTGAGTACGGATGGGGGGCGACGTCACCGATCGTGCTCTGTCTGTCGCTGGCCGATGGCCGTATCCTGTGGCGGCAGGAGATGGATCACCTTGATGCCCTGGCCGAGCCCGAACGTAGCGAGGCCAAAGGCTGGCGCGATCGCGAGGTGGCCAACCTCAACCTGAGCCATCGTCTGTTCCACCGCTTCCATGCGGCCGAGGATGATGCCGAACGGGAACGGGTCGTGGCCGAGGGGACGGCCGCCGGCATGCCGGGCTTCTCCCGTCTGCGGGCTGGCCGGCGGAACATCAAGGATGTCAGCCCCTTCGCCCGTTCCGGCAACGGGGTGCTGCGGCGTGATACCTACGACACCTGCCGTGATCGGCGCTGGTTCTGGTACATGGGCTGGCGCTTCTACGGTACCATCTTTACCGGCCAGAGCTTTCCCTCCCCGGTGTCGGATGGGACGGCGATCTACCTCTACAACGCCTTCGGAGCCGTGGCCCGCTATGAACTCGACGGCACCCGTACCTGGCTGCAGTTCCTCGATATTCCCATGCACAGTCATCCCTTCGGCCCGACCAAGAACATCGTCGGCTCGCCGATCATCGTCGGCGACACCCTGGTGGTGTCCCACCCCGGAGACCAGGCGGGCGATCGGCGGGCGCATTCCTCCTTCATGGTGGGCTTCGATCTGGCGACCGGGGCCGAGCGTTGGCGTACGCCGTTGGGCGAGACCGAACGGGCCGAGACGCCGACCGCCCTGGACCTTGACGGCACGGCGGTGGCCTATGTCAGCGGCCATGTGGTGCGGGTCGCCGATGGGACGCTGCTGGGCACCCTTGAGCAGCCGGATTACGTCAGGGCGGCCAGGGGTTCCCGGGGTTTTGTCGGCGGCGCTGCGACTCCCGTGACCATGGGCGACCTGCTCTTCGTCGTCGATTCCGCCAACGGCGCCGGCAAGCGGGGACACCCCTATGGTGTGCTGGCCTATCGCCTGGGCGTCACCGGCGACAGCCTGCGGCAGGAACTGGTCTGGTCCAGTCCCTTCGGTGGCAACAACGAGTGCAACTCCTGTCTGGTCATCGACCGCAGGGCGGGTGAGCTGTATGTCAAACGGGGCGGCAGCGTCCGGGTGCACGATGTCCAGACCGGCCAGGAGCGCCGCCGCTTCACGGTCCAGTCCGGTGACTGGGACAGCCCGATCCTGGTCGATGGCCTGCTGCTGTCCGGCCGCTCGACCGGCGAGGGTCGCAATCGCGGGACCGAGCCACGGGGCTATCGCCTGGGCATCTACGATGCCACGACCGGTGAGGAGCGGGCCTCGGGTCAGCTGCTGGTGGCGCCGGGCGAGGGCGACAAGGCCGAACAGCGCATCGCCCAGTATGCCGAGACCTCGTGGAACTGGGGCAACGCCCTGCCGGTGGTGTGGCAGGGACGGATCCTGCTGCGGTCGAATGACGCCCTCTATTGCATCGCCGCCCCATGAGCAACGACTGTGACGTCCCGGTCGCTGGCGCCGGCTGCGGGGGCATCTGCGCTGCGGTCCAGGCGGCCCGCCAGGGGGCTCGGGTGCTGTTGGTGGAACGCGCGGCCCAGGTTGGCGGCACTGGCATTCATGCGCCGGTAGCCCTGGTCTGCAAGTTTCAACGCCGCGACACCTACGAGCCGATCAATCGCGGCCTGCACCAGGAGTTCTTCCCCCAGGCCTACGCCTGGCGTGGAGAATTCACTGACGAGGATCTGTTGCCGACCTATGACCATGAGGACCTGGCCCGGCGATATGCCGCGGCTCTGGCCGCAGCCCCCGGCCTGGAGGTACGGACCGCATGCGCGGTGGTGGGGGTCGATCTGGAACCGCATCCTGATGGCCGGCGCATCGCCGCCGTCCGCCTGGCCGATGGCAGCCGGGTCCGCTGTTCGGTTGCGGTCGATGGCACCGCCGACGGCCACCTGTCGGCTATGGCTGGGGCAGACTTCCATCTCGGCCGCGATAGCGATGGGGCGATGCAGGCCGCGACCCTGACCTTCGCCTTGCGTGGGTTCGATGGCGCTCGCCTGCGCAATCCGGCGATTACCACCTGGGGCGGTTTTCGCAGTCTCAACCAGGAATTGGATGCCCTGCGTCGGAGCGAGCGGGGTGATCAGGCCGATCACGATCGTTTCGGCACCGGCTGTTTCGCCTACCCCGATGGCCGCACCCTGCTGTTCAATGCCAACCACGTCACCGGGGTTGATCCGACCCGTCCCGAGACCGTTGCCCGGGGTCTGGCCGAGGCGCGGGTGCTGGTCGAGCGCAGCGTCGAGCTGATTCGTCGCCATCCGGCCTTTGCCCCTGCCAGCCTGGCCTTCGTGTCGCCGTGGTTGGGGGTGCGTGAAGGCCGCCGCATCGTCGGTGATCACATCCTCAGTGCCGACGAGTGTCTGGGTGAGGCCCGCTGTGAGGATGCCGTTGCGGCCGGGGCCTACGACATCGACATCCACGATCCCGATGGTGGCCCGGCCCACATGCAGCGCATCCCCAACACCCAGTACTATCACATCCCCTATCGCAGCCTGCGGCCGGTGGGCATCGCCAATCTGTTGCTGGCCTCGCGCTGCCTGTCGGGCGACTTCACGGCCCATTCCAGTTACCGGGTGATGAGCACCATCAGCGCCGTGGGCCAAGCTGCCGGCTGCGCTGCGGCCCTGGCCATCGTCTGTGGCGGTGAGACCCGGGCCGTCGATCCGGCCTGGATCCGTCATGCCCTGGTCGCTGCCGGGCAATGGGCCGAAGGGTCGTGCCGGCCGGCTCCGATGGCGATTGGGCTGGCAGCCCAACCTTCTTCCGCGCTACAGGCCGTCGTTGACCGGAGCGGATCCTGATGGATTGTCAAGAGACCAGAGCCTCACATTCCCATGCCTTCAAGACATTACCTTGGAAATGAATCGATCCCATGTCACCACACCCACGGATCAGAACTCTTCTGGCGACCGGTATCGTCGCCCTGGCTGTTCTCGCCAGCCAGGCCATGGCCGGCGAGGCGGACCAGATTACCACTTGGCGCGGGCCGACCTACCAGGGGGTGATGCCGGCGTCGCGCCTGCCCCTGCATTTCGTCTGGTACGATGAGGACGGCCCGAACATGGCCGAGCGCATTCCGCCTCCGGTCGGTGCGACCGGTCGCAACCGCTACGAGCGTGATCTCTACGCCGCCTTGCCCAACAGGCAGTGGCCCCAGCCGGGCACCAAGACCAACGCCCAGTGGCGGGTACCGCTGCCGGCCTGGGGGGCCTCGACGGTGGTGGCGGTGGGCGACAAGGCCTTCACCACCTGCGAGGCGGTGCCGGGCACCGATCACCGCTATACCCTGGTCTGCGTCGATATCCCGACGGGCAAGATCGACTGGATCCGGCCGATCGACCATCTCCTGGCTCGACCCCGGGCCGAGGCCGAGCGTCTGCATGCCATCCGGGTCGCTGAGGTCCAGGGTTGGGCCGACACCATGCGGCTGTGGAACCGGATCTACTGGGATAACGACAAGGATACCTGGTTCGGCATGAACCATAGTGATCACCACAATTCCTGGCGGGACCGGGTCAAGGGAGGGCGACCGCGCGAGTTGAGTCCAGAGCGGCAACAGTTGTACGAACAGGCTATTGAGGCTGGTTATCAGCGTCGGCGTCTGAGCCCTGATGGCTACTGGCAGCATACCGGGCGGTATGGTCATGCCGAACGATTGCAACAGTACCGCGAGGCCTCACGCACCCGGGCGTACGTTCATTGTCACAACAAGGACTGGCCTTGGTACGGTTCGACCTGTTCCTCACCGGTAGGTGATGGGAGCGCTGTCTACGCCGTGGTCTCGCCTGATGCCGTGGTGTGTTACGAACTAGATGGTTCCCTGCGCTGGGCCGCCGACATGCAAGTCGGCCCTCGTCCGAGCGGCTTTTTTGCTGGCATCCATCGCCACATGGCCTCGCCGGTCATTGCCGATGGCAAGTTGATCTACTTCAACAATACCGGGTTGGCCGTCTTCGCCTGGGATACCCGTACCGGTCAACTGGCCTGGAAGCAGGACCTGCCGCTGGTGGCTGAGCCGCGCATCAAGCGCGATTGGTGGACCGACAAGGTTCCCCAGAATTACGGTGGCCACATG
>SLQH01000195.1 GCA_007131555.1 Planctomycetota bacterium
CCCTCGCTCCGGTAGAGGCCAAACGGGACCGCCATGCCGGGCGGCATGGCCCGTGTTGATATTCAACACCTTGGCACGGGTCGGTCTTGCGGTATGTTCTCTTACAAATGGCCAGCTGCCCGGCCACTGCTGTTGAGGAGCGTCGTCATGCCACTGCGTCTGTGTACCCTGATCCTATTGACCCTCGTCGGACTCAGCGGCGCAGATGAGGCCGACCCGCGCCCGGTGGAGGTGCGCTTTTCGGGCCGCCTGTGGGACAACAACCACCAGACCACGGTTCCAGTCGGGCTGTTCGGTCTGCATGCCGGTGGCCTCACGGCCGAGCTGGTCGAGGACCTGGGCGTCACCACCTACCGCGACATCCATTTCGTGCCCGGCGGCGGCTCGCGGGTGTGGGACCATCGCCAGCAGCGCTACGACGAGGTCCGACGCGGCCTGGACATCCTGATCGACTGTCATGGCGACCGCTTCTACGAGCCGCTGCCCTTGCGTCATCGTGATCATGCCGAGCATGCCGCCCGGCTGGGCCGGGCTTACGGCAATTTCTGGTTGGAACATGCCGGGTCCGTACCCCACAGCGGGATCGGGGAGTGGTGGAATGAGCCCTATCTGAACTGGGCCGAACGCAGCGCCGGGGAGCGCGGCAGTACCATCAACCAGCAGTGGTACGATCTCGACCAGGCCGTCGAGGGCGGCCCGGTGACCATCAAGGGCTGGGATGAGCCCCTGCGCCACTTCCGCTGGCGCAGCCGCTGGCCGGTACGCTATGAGGAACGCACCGACCGCCAGGGCCAGACCCGTCAAGTGCGGATCATCGGCTGGAACATCCCCATTCCCGAGGGCCTTGAGGATGGCGATCAGTTCGAGGCGGCCGAGACCCGATACTGGCGCGATCGCAGTACGGCCCATACCTGGACCATCGAACGGCATTGGTATCCCGAGGATCCCACCGCCCGCTTCTTCTGGAGCGGCCAGCAGAACCTTGATTTCTACGCCATGTCCTTCGAACCCTGGGCCACGGCCCTGCGCGAGACCAATCCGGCGGTGACCATCCTGGCCGGCTGGGACTTCAACTATTCGGCTGGAGGCTGGGCCGTATGGACCGAGCTCTACCGGCCCCTGCTGGAGCGCTTCCCGACCCTGATCGACGGCCTGACCGAGCACCACTACGGCATCCCCCCTCTCCTGGTCCAGGCCTGGTATGAGTTGGGCACCGGCGAGGCCCTGCGCCTGACCGGACGCTGGATCAGGACCTGGAACACCGAATGCCAGGGCCGTCTCGATCCGGCGGTGTACGGGCGCAGCCACAATGCCTCCGGCGGTCAGGGCGGCGCTGAGCAGGATCTGATGGAGGCCCATTACAACCTCCTCGACATCGTCGGTCTGGCGGCCCGCATGCCGGCCACCGTCGGCTCCCGGACCATGCACAACTTCCAGTGGAACCAGGGTCTGGAACGCTTCCTGGCCAGCGGTGGGGCCAGCGCCCTGCGCTTGCTGCGCGAGCTGCGCGGGCCGCTAATCCACCTGGAGGTCGACGACCAGGGCCTGATGGCAGTCGCCGCCCAGCGTCCCGATGGCGGCGCGGTGTTGGCCCTGGTCAATGCCCGGCCCTATCCCGTGCGGGTGACCCTTGATCCACCGGGCACCGGCACCATCGAAGCTCGGCGGCTGGTCATCAACCAGGCCGATGACGTCCTGGTGACCCACACCGAGTTCATGGCCCCAACCGCCGCCGGCTGGAGCCTGGACCTGGAGCCCCAGGATGCCGTGGTCTGCCATCTTGATGCCATCACCCTGTCCGGCACCGCCTGGACCCGGCAGTTCTTCATCACCGAGCCGGCCCTGCGTCGGGCCCAGGCAGACACCGCCCTGGTCTCCACCATCACCCTCGATGAAGCCCGACTCAGCCGGGCCACCGGTGCTCGACTGCGTCTGGTCAGCCAAGGGGTGCCGGCCAGCGGCGTGGCGCTGCGCCTCAACGACACTCCGCCGCACCTGGTCCAGCCCGACCTGCCGGTGTACGATCTGGCGCTTGATCTCTCGGCCCTGCGTGCTGGCGACAACCACCTGGTCATCGACGCCGAGGCGCCTTGGCTGCTGGTCATGGCCTCGGTGCTGCTTGATGGCGCGGACGAGTGATCGGCATGTCGGCCCTTGGGTGCCTGCCAGCCGGGGCTATAACGCCGGCATGAGCATCCGGATCTACAATACCCTGACCCGCCGCCTGGAGGAGCTGGAGCCCCTGGTGCCCGGCGAGGTGTCGCTGTACGTGTGCGGACCGACGGTCTACGCCGATGCCCACATCGGCCACACCATGGGTCCGGTGTTGTTCGATGCCGTGGCCCGATGGCTGACGGCGCGCGGTTACCGGGTGCGCTTCGTCAACAACATCACCGATATTGATGACAAGATCATCGACCGGGCCCGCGCCAGCGGCGAGAGCTGGCAGGCCATCACCCAACGCTATACGGCCCAGTATCTCGATCTGCTCGCCACCCTGGGGGTCGAGACCATCACCGCCCATCCGCAGTGCAGCAACCACATCGACCACATGATCCCCTTTATCGGCGAACTGGTTGAGCACGACATCGCCTACCGGGCCGAAGACGGGATCTATTTCGACGTCAGTCGCCACCAGGGCTACGGCAAGCTCTCAGGGCGCCATCTCGACGAGCTCCAAGCCGGGGCCCGGATCGAACGCCGCAGCGACCTGCGCAACCCCCAGGATTTCTGCCTGTGGAAGCTGGCCAAGCCGGGTGAGCCGTCCTGGCCCAGCCCCTGGGGTGACGGCCGGCCGGGCTGGCACATCGAATGCAGCGTGATGAGCGAACAGCTGCTGGGCCGGGCCTTCGACATCCACGGCGGCGGCGATGACCTCAAGTTCCCCCATCACGAGAACGAAATCGCCCAGAGCGAGGCCAACGGTCGCCCCTTCGCCCGAATCTGGATGCATACCGGCCTGATCCAGTATCAGGGGGCCAAGATCTCCAAGAGCGACCCGCGCATGCAGGACGCCGCCTTCGCCGCCCAGTTCATGGCCAAGAATGCCATCGCCAGCTACGGCGGAGCCACCCTGCGCTTCCTGTTCCTGCAAGGCCATTACCGCCGCCCGGTCGATTTCGCCCCCGACTCGCTGCGGGCTGCCGGCACCGCCTACCGCCGCCTGCAGCGCCTGATCGGCGATCTGGCCGACGACGACGAGCGTCTCGGTCTGGACGCCATCCTGGCCCGCCCCCTGGCGCCGGAACTGGCCGAGCACCGCGCCGCCTTCTGCGCTGCCATGGACGAGGACTTCAATACCGGTCAGGCCATCGCCCGCCTGTTCTCCCTCGCCGCCCTGGCCCGCAAGAGCGATGACCAGCAGGCCGAGCAGGCCCGCCACCTGATCCGCGACCTGGGCCGCTGCATCGGCCTATTCCGCCCTGGTGAGCAACAACAGGAGCAGCATCCCGATGACCACCTGGCGGCATCCCTGATGGACCTGATCCTGGATCTGCGGGCCCAGGCCCGCCAAGCCAAGGACTACGCCACCGCCGACACCATCCGCGACCGCCTCAAGGCCCTGGACATCACCGTCACCGACGGGCCGAAGGGGGCCAGCTGGAGCCGGGACGGCTGAGGCGAGAGGGCATCTCGCATACCCTTCAAAATAGCTGGGCGTACCGCGCGCACCCCTGTTTTCAAGGCACGCTGGTGCTCAGCGCTCTTGGGGAGGTTATGCGAGAAGCAATGGAATTGCACTCATGAACTACTGGATACAGGGGCAGGTTCACTCCTACGGCATTCAACAGGCCTCATGAGGCTACTATCTGTACGCGTTCACCACCGGTATGTTCAGAATAGATCGCAGTGACAACGATGGTGTTGACTTCTTCTTGAGGCGGGGCATATGCTTGGTCGGCGGCAAAGCCTCTCAATCTGTCTTGGACCATAGCCGCAGCTGCGTGACCGTCATTAGGATGAGGCCGGGAAGTGACCTGGCCCCTTGTCCCTCCCTTCTTCACCCAGGCCCTCAAGGACTGCCAGGACGGCTGGCGGCGCGTGGTGTCCCAGGCCGTGCAGATCGGCATCCCCACCCCGGCCTTCTCCACCGCCCTGGCCTTCTACGACGGCTATCGCCATGCCCGTCTGCCAGCCAACCTGCTCCAGGCCCAGCGCGACTACTTCGGCGCCCACACCTACGAGCGCCTCGACAAACCCCGCGGTGAATTCTTCCACACCAACTGGACCGGCACCGGCGGCAACGTGACTTCGCGGACCTACAACGCCTGAAGGGCCGCCTACATTATTGCGCCAGCGCGCCCTGTACACCCCCGCTGCCCAACGACAGCGGGGGTGTGCTCGTGTTTGCTGCTGTGTCTCAGCCGCAGGGGAACAGATGCGCTGCCCTGGGGCAGGCAGACCGGCGGTCACAATCGACGTTAGTTTATCAACGCTTCTGCCGTCCCCCCAGGGCCATCGGCAGGTAGCGATAGTATACTTGCAGGGACAAGGTCGCATAGGCAGTGCTGAACAAACGACCAACCTGATAGCCGATCCATTTTGTCCCCTGGTGATCCCAACTGCCGTCAAAGCAAGGCGGATCCTTGCGCTGGGCGTTGACAAATACATCGCGCACGGTGTTGTTCCAC
>SLQH01000070.1 GCA_007131555.1 Planctomycetota bacterium
GCAACCCAACCCTCTACACGCCCTCATCAGCCCCACAAAAAACCCGCGCAAGTGTGCTTCCTGCGCGGGTTTGCTGAAATCGGACCGACTGGATTCGAACCAGCGACCTCTACCACCCCAAGGTAGCGCTCTAAGCCAGACTGAGCTACGGCCCGATCATGGTATGCTGCGGCGGTGCGGTATGGGGTTGGAGTCGCGCCGCGTGGGCGCTTTGTAGTGGGTGATGGGCCGTGGTCAAGGATGGCTTAGCGCAAGGGGCCGATGCAGTGGAGGCCGTGGCTGTCACGGAAGTAGATGACTCGGCCGTCAAAGACGGGCGAGGCGATGAAGTCGTTGAGGCCGTGGCGGAAGCGGCCGAGCTCCTGATACTGGCGGCCGGGGCGCCAGATGGTGACCTCGCGGTTGCCGAACTGGAAGAGAAGCCCCCCGGCCAGGGCGAGGCTGGAGTAGTTGGCGCGGCCGGCCATGCCTTCGTAGATGCTGGCCCCGGTGGCGGCATCAAGGCTGCGGCCGCCGGCCAGGTAGATCTGACCCTGGTGGACGATGTGGCTGGCCCCGATGCGGTCGCCGGTGGGGCTGTGCCAGATGATCTGGGGCTGCTGGAGGTTGGCGAAGTCAACCGCCACCATGAGGGTCCTGGTGGTATCGGCCGTGTGGTTGGAGAAGTAAGCGATAGTGCCGTCTACAACCACGGTGGCGCCCCAGTTGTGGCCGAGATGGCCGTCATCGTCACGATGTTTGAAGATGTCGCGGGCCTGGACCACCACGTTGCCGTTGCGATGATCGATCAGCACACCGCCGGAGGACAGGGCGTAGTTGCGTCCGCCGATGGTGATCGGTACCAGAGAGCCCTGGGTGATGGCGCTGCGGGTCGACCACAGGCGCTGGCCGCTGATGGCATTGAAACCGTAGTAGTTGCCGTTGCTGCCGGAGGTGGTGTAGGTGACCAGGACATCGTCGATCAGGCAAGGGCTGGGCGAGGTGCCATGATGACGGCCACTGACGGGCACGGCGTGGATCCAGCGGCGCTGGCCGCTGGTGGTATAGCCGGCAACCACGCCGTTGCCGAGAGCGACCCAGATCCAGTCGCCCTTGGTGACCGGGGTGGGGCAGGTCCAGCCGTAGGTGGAGATCCAGCTTGGGCTGTGCGGCTCCTCATTGGAACCGGCATCAGACAGGGAATTGCTGGCTCGCCAGCGCTCTTCTCCGGTGCGCTTGTCAACGGCCACCAGGTGGTGGGGCTCGGCCATGCAGAAGACCAGATCGCCGTTGATCACCGGAGAGGCGTTGGAGCGGCCACCAGAGAGAGGGAGCGACCAGACCCGACCGTGGTCCTCGGCGAGACGGGTGGGCGGCTGGACATCGTCAAAGACCCCGAAATGGTTACCGCGAAAGGCCATGAAACGAGGACCGGGTTCCGGTTCCGGCTCGGGTTCCGGCTCGGGTCGCCGACGGGCTGCGGGCTGGCGTGGGGCCGCCGTAGGCCGAGCTGTGATGATGCGCTCGTCTTCTCCGTCACGTATCGCATGGACACGGGCCTTAGGCATACGCATGGTGATGGTCTGGCGACCATCGCGCAGGGCCAGTTCGATGGTGGTATCGTCCTCAGACAGCACCTCGCCAGGCATGGTCCGACCGTCCATGAAGACGATCTCCGACGCCCACAGACAGGTGAACAGGGCCAGCGACAGGACAATACGGCAAAAGGAGAGGATGTTCATCACGATGTATAGCTGTCCGTGCCACCAACGTTTCACGCTACATCAGGTCTGGAGTGACTTGAGCCGGGCGAAGGCCCCGCCGCGACGCAGCAGTTCGTCCTGTGAACCCTCCTCGATGATCCGACCCTGGTCCATGACCACCACCCGGTCGGCACGACGGATGGTCGAAAGACGATGGGCGACGATGAAGGTGGTCCGGCCGACCACCAGGCGGTCGATGGCCTCCTGAACCTGACGTTCACTGATGACATCAAGGGCTGAGGTGGCCTCATCAAGGATGATCACGGCCGGATCGCGGATCAGGGCCCGGGCGATGGCGATGCGTTGCCGCTGGCCACCCGAAAGCTGGGCCCCGTGTTCGCCGATGCAGGTATCAAGCCCCTCTGGCATCTGTTCGACCACATCGCGCAGATTGGCCATGTCGATGATGGCTTCAAGGCGGTCCGGATCGACGCCATCCAGGCCATAGGTGATGTTTTCACGTAGGCTGCCGGAGAACAGCAGGACATTCTGGGGCACCACGGCCAGATGCTGGCGCCAGGTGCGCAGGTCAAGGTCCTGCATGTCGCGACCATCCAGCAGGATGCGGCCGGCACTGGGGCGGAAGAAGCCGATGATAAGATTCATGGTGGTCGACTTGCCCGAACCCGATTCCCCGACAAAGGCCACGCACTCACCCTGACGGACCTCCAGGTCAACCCGGTCCAGGGCCGGCTCCTGACGCTCAGGATAAGTGAACGACACCCCCTCGAAGCGGATGTCCCCGCCGACCGTATCGACCGGCAGCTTGCCCTGGTTGGCCTCGATATCGGGACATTCCAGGACCTCACCGAGAGAACGCACGCTCTCCATGCCCTTGGTCAGCTGGGGAACCATGCCCAACATCATCATGCAGCTGTTGATGGTCTGGTCGAAGAAGGCCATGAACAACACAAGATCAGCCAGCCCCAGATACCCATGCCAGACCATCACCGAAAACACGGTCAGGGCCAGCAATCGGTTGGCCTGCATGGTCACCCAGGTTGAAGACTGGAACAGGGCATTGATCCGATCAACCTTGCGACCCTGCCAGGCGAGATGGTTGAGATGATGATCAACAGCAGCGATCTCCACCCGCTCGACACCATGGGCCCGGGTGACCGGGATCATGTCGATCATCTCCGAGACTCGACTGCTCATGGCCTCGACCCCGGCCCGGAAGTCGCGGTTGTAGGCCCGCATCCGCTTACGGAACACGCGGATCATCACGAGACCGACCGGAATGGCCACGACATAGAACAGGGCCACCAGGGGGCGATACCAGAGAGCGATGCTCAAAGAGATGACAATGCTGACACCGGCCTCCAAGCCGCGCTGCAGAACCTGACTGAGCAACTGCTCAATGGCCTCGACATCGCGCAGGACCTTGGCCTGCAGGCGCCCGGACTGGGCATTGGTATGGAAGCCGATCGACAACTGCTGCAAGCGCCGCACCAGGGCCCCACGCAGGCGCAGTTCAAGGCGGCGGATCTTCTTGGAGATGGCATTGATGTAGATGACATGACCGGGAATATTGTAGGCCAACAACAGGGCCTGGACTCCAAGCGGAATACTCAAGGCCCATAGAGGATAGCGATCGATATTCTCAAGGATGTGGACCGCCCCGTACAAGGCCCCGGCAGTACCCCAAAACGGGGCATTCTTGCTCAAGAAGAGGGCCAGATAGCCCAGCCAGCCCAAGCGGCGGATATCCAGCAGGCTGACCAGAGTGCGCATGGGGCTGGCGCTACGATAGGGTTTGTCAAGCAGGTCGCCGGTCATCACGGCCCGCCGCCGCTGACTGGCCGGAGAAGGTGTGGAAGCTGCGTCCATCATGGGGCTCCATGGAGATGATGGCAGTGATGTCATGACCGCGCAGGCATCACTCTGTGTCAGAGCCGATCATAACAGTGGAAATCACAAATACATGGCCATGATGATCTCAAAGATGGCTCATATGACATATTATGCCCCAGCGATCCCCTAACAGGAGCCGCGCCATGACCGACCCTGCTCCAGAACTGCGCATGCAAGCAATGCGACCCCTGGAAACCATCACCGATGCCATGGTGCTGCGCTCGGGGCATATGGTCGGCAAGGATCATCGCCTGGCCCATCGCTGCGCCTTCACGGCCATGATCCTGGTGGTGGCCGGAAGAGGCGACTTCCAGGCCGATGATGGGCCACGGCAAAGGGTCGCAGCCAGCAGCACCTTCGTGTTGCATCCCGGCCCGCTGTTTCGTTTTGGGCCGCCAGAGGGCGAAACCTGGGAGGAATACCACCTGTGCCTGGACGGGGCCCGAGTGGCCCACTGGCGGGAGATCGGTTGGCTGCCCTGCGATGGCCTCGTCTATAACGTCGCCGATCCGTCATCACTGGTGTGGCAGTTCCGGCGCATTGCCGAAGTAATGCGCGACCCCATGAGCGGCAATGCCGATCGGGCAGTATGCCTCGCCGAACAATTGTTGGTCGAACTCTTCTATCGACGCACCGAGGCCCGGCGGCAACTGGCCACCGACGCAACCATGGCCGAGGTCCTCCTAGAGTGCCGGAACCGCCTCAATGAAGCGATTGATTTCCAGCGCATGGCCCGGTCCATGGGAGTCAGCTACAGTCTGTTACGGCAACGCATGCGCCATATCACCGGCCTGTCCCCCGGTCGCTATCTGGCCCGTCTGCGCTGCGATGAGGCTCGCCGTCTGCTATGGGAGACCGATCTGCCGGTCGCCGTGATCGGCGAACGGGTCGGCATGACCGACCCCTATGGCTTCAGCCGTAGCTTCAAGCGAGTGGTCGGCATCTCGCCGGCCCGCTTCCGGGAGCGGGTCCGTCTGTCGTGGTGATGTCAGCCTGAATCTGGCTTTAGGCTAAAACACA
>SLQH01000368.1 GCA_007131555.1 Planctomycetota bacterium
CAGCCTCCAGCACCGCCAGGGTCGCGGCCCGATACATGGCCCCGGTATCCAGATAGAGGATGCCCAGGCGCTCGGCCACCCGCCGGGTGACGGTGCTCTTGCCGGCCCCGGCCGGGCCGTCGATGGCGATGATCATCGGCTGATGCGACATGAGCCCTCCTCGACCGCGGCCATCAACGCCGCCAGACGCTGCGGACACTTGCAGCCCGGCCGCCCGTCCTCCTCGACCCCGCTGGCGACATCGATGGCCCAGGGCCGCAGGGTAGCCACGGCCTCGGCTGCGTTCTCTGGCCGGATGCCCCCGGCCAGGATCCACGGCCGGTCGATGGTCAGACCCTGCAGGAGGCGGTGATCCCAGCTGCAGCCGCTGCCCCCCGCGACCGTGGCGACCCAGGCATCGAACAACAGGGCGTCGGCCGGATAGGCCAGAGCGGCGTGCAGATCAGCGGCAGCCCGGATGCGGAAGGCCTTGATGACCGGCACCCGGCGGGCCAGGGCCTCGGCCAACTCTGGCGGCTCGTCGCCGTGCAACTGCACCGCCGTGGCCCGCAGGCGGGCGACCAGGTCCAGGGTCGGCTCGAGGTCCTGATCCATCACCAGGGCCACCACCCCCAGCGACGGGGGCACCAACCGGGCCAAGGCTGCGGCCTGGTCACAGGCCAAACGCCGGGGACCGGCGGCGAGGTTGAAGCCCAGGACATCTACCCCCACCGCGATCGCCGCCCGGACGTCCTCGGCCCGAGTGATGCCACAGACCTTGACCCGCACCCGGTTCATCCTAGATCCCGCAGTTGAATGCTGAAAACCACGATACATACCTCTTCTCAAGAAGACTTACGATGCACAGGCCTCTCACCTGAAATGTGAGAGGCAAAAATCGCAGTAGTGCCCCAGATTCTAGGCGCCGACGACGATGTGTGCTTGCGCACATAGGCAGGAGGCAACGACGAAGATGGGGTGCTACTGCGGTTTTTAGGGTCATTGGAGGGCTCCCCGCAGCACCAGCAGGCCGGTGGCCGGATCGGCATGGCGCATCAGGGTCTCGCCGATCAGCAGGGCATCGACCCCGGCTGCCTCCAGGGCCATGACATCAGCACGATCGCGGATGCCGCTCTCGCTGACCACCACCTGGGCGCAGCGGCGCAGACCGTCGAGCAGGGCGTAGGTGGTGGCGAGGTCGGTGGTGAAGGTGTGCAGATCGCGGTTGTTGACCCCGATCATCGTCGCCTGCTGGGCCACCGCCCGGGCCGCCTCATCGTCATTGTGGACCTCGACCAGGACATCAAGGCCAAGGTCACGGGCGAAACCGCCCAGATCGCGCAACTGGCCGTCCTCCACCACCGCCGCGATCAGCAGGATGCAATCGGCCCCGGCCATCCGGGCGGCGGCGATCTGCCGTTCGTCGACCACGAAATCCTTGCACAGCAGGGGCAGGTCGACGGCTGCCCGCACCGCTACCAGGTCGCTCATCGCACCATGAAAGAAGCGCTCATCGGTCAGGACCGACATCGCCGCCGCCCCGCCGGTGAGATAGGCGTAGGCATTGAGTACCGGGTCGTAGTCGGACCGCAGGATGCCGCAGGACGGACTGCCCTTCTTGCTCTCAGCGATGACCCGCACCGGAGCGTCCGGCGCACGCCGCAGGGCCGCCTCAAAGCCGCGACAGGGTGTCAGCCCCTCCAGGGCCCGGCGGTCGATCGCCGGCAGGGCGGGCAGCTCGACCCGCCGCTTGTGGGCAATGATCTCATCAAGGATCGTCATGGCAGCGAAGCCTATGCCGGCATCCAGCCCAGCCCAAGCACCGATTTGCCAGGGCCACGGCTGACGGTTGCCCTGTGGCGGCAGGCCCTAGGCTGGCCCATCATGGGCCTGGATCTCTACGGCAACCTCGGTGAACTGCTGCGCCTCGATCACGATCTGGGCGTCAGCATGCTGCCCCGCATCCCAGCCGCTCAGCCGCCGCCAGCACCGGCCAGGGCACCAGCCACCGTGGCCCCGTCCCCCGCTGGGGCCACGCCCCGCGACCCCGCCACCCTGCCGCCCCTGGATGACCGCCACCTGGCCGACCTGGCGGATGGCCCGGCCGCCGAGCAACTGCCCCAGATCGCCCAGCGCATCGCCGGGTGCCAGCGCTGCGGCCTGTGCCAGACCCGCCGCAACACCGTGCCGGGCGAGGGTGCCAGCGATGCCGCACTGCTCTTCGTCGGTGAAGGGCCGGGTGCCGAGGAGGACGCCTCCGGCCGACCCTTCGTCGGAAAAGCCGGCCAACTGCTCGACCGCATGATCGTCGCCATGGGCCTGCGCCGCGAGGCGGTCTACATCGCCAACGTCATCAAATGCCGCCCACCCGACAACCGGACCCCGGAGACCAGCGAGATCGTCGCCTGCCTGCCCTATCTGCAGCGCCAGATCCTGGCCCTGCGGCCCCGGGTCATCTGCACCCTTGGCGCCATTCCCCTGCAGGCGCTGACCGGCGACCTGCGGCGCGGCATCACCCGCGCCCGTGGCACGGTCTTCACCTGGCAGGGCATCCCCTGCCTGCCGACCTTCCATCCCAGCTACCTGCTGCGCAATCCCGACGCCAAGAAAACCGCCTGGAAGGATCTCCAGGCGGTGATGGCCATGTTGGGCTGATCAGCCCTCATCATCCATGGAGCGCCGGCTTCAGCCGGCACGGATGGCTGGCTTCAGCCTGCCGCTGGAGATTGGCAACTGTCCTGTATTCCATGGCTCGTCCCTGGGATCGCCGGTTTTCAACCGGCCCTGGAGATTGGCCATGCTGCAATCTGGATTTCAACCCCGAAGGGGTTGCGAAAGCCTACGCAGATGTGCAAAGTCGTTCTTTCGTAGCGCCGGATTTAGCCGGCACGGATGGCAGGCTTTAGCCTGCCGATACGTGTTCGATCCGCAAGAAACCACCCGCGCATCGCGGTAATGGCAACGCACGATCAGCCCTCATCCAACTCCTCGGCAATGGCCAGCAAGCGACGGTGGACTGCGGCGATGACGTCCTGGGGCGTCGACGTGCCGGCAGTCAGGCCGACATGGCGCTTGCCGACAAACCAGGCGCGACTGAGCTCCTCGGCCCGTTCGACATGATGGCAGTCGATGCCCTGGCCGCTGATCATATCGAAGAGCTTGCGGGTATTGGAACTGTTGCGCCCACCGATCACCACCCCGACATCAATGTCATGCGACAGCAGAGCGGCGATGGCCGCCTGGCGATCCTTCACCGGCTTGCAGATGGTGTCGATGAACCGCACCTCACGCACCCCCGGCAAGGCCCCGATGGCCGCCACCACCGCCGTCACCGGCTCGATGCGGTTGGTGGTCTGGCTGACCACCCCGATCCGGCTGTGGCCGCAGACCTGGGCCAGATCGTCGGGACCAGCCACTACCGCGCAGTCCCGCAGATTGCCGATCACCCCCTGCACCTCAACATGGTCCCGCTGGCCGACGATGACCGGAAAATAGCCCTCATCCTCCAACTGCCGGGCCGTGGCATGCAAACGCTGCACCAGGGGACAACTGGCATCATGGACCATCAGCCCGCGCTGACGCAGTGACTCGATCCGGTCATCGGGCGCACCATGGGCGGTGATCATCACCGCCTCGGTACTGATGGAATCGACCTCATCCCAGGTGATGATGCGCACGCCGTGCTCACGCAAGCGTTCGATGACCTGGGGATTGTGGACCAACTGGCCGATGATCGTCAGTCGACCGACGAACTCCGGGCGCATCGCCATCTCGATGGCCCGTTCGACCCCGAAGCAGGTCCCCATGGCATGGGCCAGGGTGATGCGCATGCGATGCTCCTCACGGCTGCACCGGCCATAACGCCGGCAGGGCCACTCCATGAAGCCCCTGGGGCCGGTCAAGCGATATCTGCGGGTCGTCCGCAGTCGGCACCTTGACGCTGGCGCCGCCATCGTCAGCACCTAAAATACCATTCAGGTGACTGCTGTGTTCGAGGTTCGGCCGCACAACCCCTGGCGTTTACGAATCATTGGGAGCTGACGCCCGAAAAGGCCATGCCTGGAAGGGGAGGCGCCCACCTGGAATCACTTGACTCCAGGGTTCCCCGCCGGATACGGCACGAGCGGTTACCGATGTCGCCGATGTCCGGCCTCGTGTCGGGCATCGGCGTTTTTTGTGGCCCCTGTCCAGCCCGCAGACCGATGGTTGCCCAGCGCCGACAGCACGCTAGAGTCCCCCTCCTCAACCCCTTGAGGGCCATGAGAGAACCTGACCCTTACGGGCACCGTGAATCACCTCCCCGGGAGCGCCAGTCTCCAGACTGGCCTTGAACAATACGGGGCGCGCGAAGCGCGCCCTGCCGATTTCAAAGGCTCTTCGCGGCGCCCTTACGTTCTTTGCCTTGATGACATGCTACGAGGAGAGGTGGCAGAGCGGCTGAATGCGCCGGTTTCGAAAACCGGTATACCTTCACGGGTATCGGGGGTTCGAATCCCCCCCTCTCCGATGTATAGTCAACTCCAAAGCGTGTTTGCTAGGTGATTGACTGACAACAAACAACATCGCCTCTGTCCAACCTTTTTTCGTGTTGACCAATATGTTGACCATCGA